>CAYNSZ010000091.1:1523-5974 GCA_964400075.1 uncultured Planctomycetia bacterium | reverse complement strand
TAAGTCCCCTGACTGTCGATCAGGTGATCGTGGGTTCAAATCCCATCGACCCCGTTGTTTCTTCTTATAGCGAAAAACCGGCTCCTAATCGAGGGCGACGGTTTTTCGCAACATCTAGAAGAGAAACAACGGCTTCTGGTGAGCTCCGCGAACCAGAAGCTAGTTCAAAGCCCCTCCCATTAAAAACATCCAACCAGAAATGGAGGATGTTTTCTCGGAACATCTAGAAGAGAAACAACGGCTTCTGGTGAGCTCCGCGAATCAGAAGCTAGTTCAAAGCACCTTTCCACTAATAACCATCATCCCCGAAAGGGAGATGGTTTTCCGCAACAAAGAAAAGGTAACATCGACGCACCTCGATACCCATAAAATTTTTTCTAAATTATTTTCCGAGAGTGCGTCGATATAAGTGAATCTAAGGCTTTTATTCGTCCCAATACCCTCGCGATTCCCCCAAGTAAAATCCTTGACAAGGCGACCTCCCTGTTGTATCTGTATGAGTGATGCGCGAACAGGAACTCATACGCCGCTGCCTGAACCGGGATAAAAAAGCCTGGGATTATTTTGTACAACGATACAACCGGCTCATCTACTGGGCCATACACCGGCGCCTGGCTGCCAGCGGTTTTGTGGCTGGCGAAGAGGATGTTAATACGATATTTCAGGAAGTATTTGTTACTCTCATCGAAGGTAATAAGCTTTCCCGGGTGAAAGAGGCAAAAGCTCTTGCCGGCTGGCTGGTGATAGTTGCTTCCAGCCGAGCAGCCGATTTCATGCGAAGCAGCATTCGCGCTGGCCGCAGGGTTTTGTCTGATGCCGCGGCATGCCAGGAAACGGCTCCGCAGCAGGAGGTCATGGAAAATGATTCGTTGCGTACCGTGCAAAAGGCCATTGAAGCTTTGCCAGCGAGAGAAAGACTAGTGATTTCCCTGAATCTTATCGAAGGTCGGACTCACCATGAGATCAGCCAGGCCCTGGCCATGCCGGCCAATACCGTTTCCACCATTATCGCGCGTACTAAGCTTAAGCTGCGCACTGAATTAAAGAAGCTGGGGATAAACGGCATGTCCCGGTGAAAGAAAAGCAGGCGAAAGGGCGTCTATTATTAAGAGGAAAGCAAATGGAACACATTGAGAAGCTGATTAAAACATGCCTGGAAAAGGATTTGGCCGGTATGGCCACAAAGACAGCTGATTGCCCCGATGAACAGACAATCCTTGACTACCTGTGGCAACGGCTGGAAAGCCCTCAGCGCGCAATGATTGAAAGCCATCTCGCCCATTGCGGTTTCTGCCTCTCTCAGTTGGGCTTGGCGCTTGAGGCCGGCAAAGCCTTCAGAAAAAAAAGACTCCCGCAGCCGCCGCGGGAGGCAATTGAGAAGGCAAAGGCGTTGGTCGCGGCAGGCAGCGCCAAAGGGGGAAGAGGAGCGAATAAAAAAAGAATCATCAAAAACCTCTATCTCATCGGTGCCATTCTGTTTTTTATCCTGTCATTTTTAATTCCCCGCTACTTTATCCAATTCCTTGTGGCAACGCTTATTCTCGGCATACGCTGGGCTTTCGAAAGCGAAGGCGGCCGCACCCTTATCATGATGCTTGATTCCCGGCACCGGCGCACCCGTCAGGACGATGAGGAGATCAGCCAGCGACCAAAGCGGCGGTTTTAATAAAGCCGAGCCGATTGGCAATCCCCGTTGTTGACTCAAACCCTCGGTAGTGTTGCGGATGACCCTGTTGTCACCATCTTCAGGCAATCTTCCCCTCGCGTAACTATCACCATAAAATTTTTGAAAGAATTTTTGTACATACGGCGTCTCTTAATTAAGGAGGAATGAAAAAATACTTCCAGCAGCATGAGGCAAGTTGAACTTCATCAAAGCATGGAAAGCGCGTTGCGAAGGGTAAAAGAAAGGAGGGGGCGCATGGATTTCAAAGTAGTTAGGTTACACCGCTTCGAGGGAGATGGCTCCACAAAAGCCGTCTGCGACGTTTCTATTGCCGACGAGTTTCTAGTAAAGGGTTTTCGGATTATCGAAGGAAAAAAGGGCCTGTTTGTCGGTTTCCCCGCAGAGCCGGGCAAAGACGGTAAATGGTACAACAGCGCTTTCCCGCTTACTGCCCAGGCACGGGAGGCGTTGAATAAAACCGTCCTGGCTGCCTTCAATGAAAATGAAGTTACAGAGGGTTCCCGATGTCCCCGGTGAAGCCATCGAGACATCGGGATCCCGACTACTGTCGGGAATTCCCTTATTTTCATTGACTCCGAGGATACATGTCCGAGGAGTCTAATTCCACGGGAGTTTTTCACCTGTAAGGGTGGGGTGATTAATTTTCCAGAACGCGCACAACCATTGCAGAGGGCTAAAAGGCAAGTATCATGGTAAAGCCATAGAGTTTATTCTGTTTATCTATATTGATATGGCAGGTGGCGGGCTTATATAAGAGTTTCAGGTAATTATAGTTATACAATAAAATTCATTAATTATTAGCTTTGAGGCGATTGAAAAACAAAAGGCTGGGCAGGCTATTTTTAGTAATTTTTAGCAATTATAATTAATTAGTAATTTTAATAATCTTCTTTTATTTTCTATTGACTTTTATTAGTAAATATGCTATTTTTAGAATTGTGAGCGGTACAAACGAAGGGTTTTCAAAAATAGGCTAAAGGGGATTTGAGAAGAGCGGCTAAGGCCGCTCCCGCTGCCTTAATCCCATGTCTTATCAATATCCTTTACAGTGGTACGCCTTATACACTAAATCCCGCCACGAAAAATTCGTCGAAGCTAAACTCCTTGAAAAAGGCATTGACGCCTTCACGCCGAAAGCTACTCTCCGGAAGAGATGGTCTGACCGCACCAAAATAATCCAGGAGCCCTTATTTAAAAGCTATTGCTTTGCCAAGTTCTCGCTCCGCGATAAATTTCGCGCGGTTGCTCAGCCGGGCGTGGTAGGTATTGTGCATTTTAAAAACCAGTATATTCCCGTACCGGAGACCGTGATAGGGTCGCTAAAAATATTGACTGAACAGAGGTTGAACCTAAACCCCTGCCCCTATATAAAACTAAATGACACCGTCGTTATACGCAAAGGGCCGCTGAAAGGGGTGGAGGGAGTTGTGCTGGAGAGAAGAAACAGCAATATGACCTTAGTGCTTTCAGTCGATGCCATAGCCTCATCGGTGAAATGCATCATTGATATCGATTGCATCGAATTAGCTTAAAACACGCCCCGCTCCTTAGACTTTTTATCCAGCGGGGTCCCGCCCTCGGCGGGAAATTGCCACTGCCGCTCATTAATATTTCAATTGAGCGGAGTTCCGCCTACGAAGGGAATTTGTTACGAAAGGCTCCGAACTACTTATTCGTGGGCATTCGTCCCAAATTCGTGGTGATTTGTGTTTTTCGAAGTTCCTGGGAGTGAGCGGGCGGAGCTCTCTCCGGAAGGCCTGCCAAACAGACAGCCACCCTACCCTAATACTATCATACGCTACGCAGAGCCAAGCCAGTTCAGGGGCGGCTTTATATGCCCGTCTTCATGTCCTACGAGGCTAACTTAATCAGGGGGAAATATGGAGAAAAAAGCTAGTGGACAGATCTCTCGGTCCAGGACACAGATCATGACCCCCAAGGACGCCGCCAAATACCTGGGGTTGCACATCATCACGGTGTACCGGCTTGTAAAAAAAGGCAAGCTCCCGGGTTTTAAAATCGGCGGCCAATGGCGGTTTAAGAAAGATCTGCTCGATACCTGGATAGCTTCAGAGATCGAAAACGGGCAGCACAAGACTGTTTAAGAGAGGGTTCATAACTCCGATACCGGCTCAGCAGTAGGGCTGGTATCAGGGGGCCAGGAGCATTTTTAACTGCTCAAGAGTTCGATTTTCGTGCCAAACCCATATGCGGACGACAGGGACAATTAAAGAGAAATTTCAGATTTTGCCTCGTGAACTTAAGCTGCTTTTTGAGCTGATGGAGGTCAAAAAGCTCTTTTTTGTTATACAGGGGGGCGCATCGTTTTTAATCGCGCTTTTTGAAGGCATCAGCCTAGGGCTGCTGGTGCCTTTGGCGCGGGGGGTAATCGAAAAAAATTTCACTTTTTTAAAAACTGCCAATTTTTTTGGGCTGACGAACGTTGCTTTTTCGCAATGGGTGGATAAAGCCCCGAATGCGCTTTTATTTTTCATGTTGGTTTTTTTAATTTTCAGCGCCGCCGCGGCCAAGAACGGACTCGACTATTTTTTTAAGATTTATATTTCCTCGCAGCGGGAAAGATACGCCTTTAATCTCAGAAAGAAAATATTTGCCCGCCACCTGACTTTTGGGAAGCTTTATTTTGACAGAACCAGCCAGGACTACATTACCCGGACTTTCCAGTTCGTAGAGGAGATCATGTCCACCATTGATGCCATCGCTTATTTTTTAACCGAGAGTTTTACCCTGGCAGTTTACTTTG
>CAYNSZ010000091.1:0-1423 GCA_964400075.1 uncultured Planctomycetia bacterium | reverse complement strand
ATTGATGCCATCGCTTATTTTTTAACCGAGAGTTTTACCCTGGCAGTTTACTTTGCCGGTTTTGAACGCAGGCTTGCGCCGGATTATCGCGAAAATCAAGAAAACCGCCAAGGATCATACTCATACAAGCATGCAATTGAGCCGGGAAGTATTCAATATGATTTCATGTATGACCCTGATAAAAGCCTTTGGCCGGGAAAGTGAAGCCCAGGCGCGGTTTAATACAATGACTGTCCGGCTCAAACAACTGCGCGTTAGTCTCGATAAGAAAACAAACCTGATTCACCCCTTCCAGGAAACAGCAACGCTCACTATGCTCCTCTTGCTGATTTCTCTGGCGGCTTTTATTTTTATCAAGGGCCAGACTGGGCAAGTCTCCCAGTACCTGGTATTTTTTATCGTCGCCAGGCGTTCGCTTCCGCTTTTTGGCGGCGCCTCGCGCTTTAAGGCAAACATGGCCCGGATGTCAGCCCCGACCGAAAAAATTCTCGATATTTTCAACGATGATGGTAAATTTTTTATCCCCGAAGGTACTCGGGTCTTTCAGGGGCTTAAGCGATCGATCGAGCTCCGGCACCTCGATTTCGCCTACCTGCCGCAAGCGCCGGTATTAAGAGACATCAGCTTTACTATTAAAAAGGGAACGATGACCGCCATCGTCGGTCCAAGCGGGGCGGGGAAATCGACCATCATCGGTCTTCCCATGCGTTTCTATAACTGTCCACCCGCAAGTATTTACATCGATGATATTGATATCCGGGAATACAATCTCTCATCTCTTAAGGAGCATATCGCCTTTGTGAGCCAGGAGATCCTGCTTTTCAACGATACCTTAAATAATAATATTATCTACGGTGCCTCATCCACCGTAAGTCACGATGAACTCACGAAGGTCATCCGGCAGGCGCGGCTATTTGATTTTATTACGTCTTTACCCGATAGAATCGATACCGAGATCGGTGACCGGGGCATAAAGTTATCCGGGGGCGAAAAACAGCGGGTTTCTATCGCCCGCGCGTTGCTGAAAGGCTCCGAGATTCTTATTTTGGATGAGGCAACCAGCGCCCTTGATACCCATACAGAAAAACTTATCCAGGAAGCCATCGAAGAGGCGGTCAAAGGGAGAACCACTATCGTCATTGCCCACCGGCTCTCGACTATTAAAAATGCAGGCCACATCGTAGTGCTTGAAGGCGGAAAGATAATCGAGGAAGGCGCCCTTGAGGCACTTCTCCTAAAAAGAGGGGCGTTTTATCGTGCCTGGGAAGAGCAGAAGTTCTATTGAAGCAATGAATAATAATTACCAAATCCTCATCAAACCCAACAAAAGTTGGTTGTACGCCGACTGGCAGGGTCTGACGCATTACCGGGACCTGCTCTGGCTCTTGGTGCGGCGGGATTTTGTCTCCAAGTACAAGCAGAC
>CAYNSZ010000090.1:306-5979 GCA_964400075.1 uncultured Planctomycetia bacterium | reverse complement strand
GGCGTGGGGAAGCCAACGCCTCAGGACCATTGTTTCTATGCCGTCATGACCGGCAAAACGAAACGCTTTCTTTTTGCGGATAAAGGTGCGCTTGGTAGATGAATAGACATCAAGCGGATTCCTGATGATATGAATAAAATTCATGGCAGGAAATACGCGCTCATAGTCGGCAACGTAAGGGGTTTCAATCGTTTTAAAGATATAATCCCTGATTTCGTCTTTGGGCTGGGCCCAAGCGGCAACTTCTTTCAGGAACGCCGGAGCAAACTCAGCGGCGGCGAAAGATTTTTGTTCATCTAAGCGCCGCAGAACCCGGTCTTTGGTAGCGGCGATCTGCGCGCAGCCGGCGGGAGCGGCGTAAATTTTAATGAGCTCGTCTATCTGGGGCCGGTAGCTACGAACGAGCCTGCGCGCCGAAAGCCTGCAATGCAATGAGCGCAAACGCGCGGTCGTGGCGTTAACCCGCACTGCCCGGGTCACAAATCCCCAGCGGGCCAGAGAGTTAAACGCGCTTAAAAAATTAATTTCACCCTGGTGCGCGTAGGCGCCGGGGATACCATCGAGAAGACGCAGTAAAAGAGTGCTGCCGTTTCTGCCGGTACCGACAATAGCAAATAACCGTCCCGATGAATCCATAAACTTATTCTTCTCCATAATCTGTCTGCGCATCTGGCGCCGGAGGCGCCTTCAACAAGCGAAAGGTATCAAAGTCAAGCCGGTAGTACCACGCAATCGCGACAGCCGCGATAACAAGAAACACCGCCTTCACCGGAAAAAAGGGGTTAAAGCGGGAAACTGCCGCCAGCAGAGCCACGACCGCGGCCAATGAAATATAGAAGTCGGCACCTTCAAAATTATGGCAGCCCTGGCGCAGGGCATATATTTTGCGTAAAGTATGCAGCAGGAAAAAATGGACCAGAATCGCCATGACCGCTCCGGTTATCGAAAAAAACCTGATGCCGGCAGCAATCATGGCGAATGAAAATATCCCAAGGGTCATCTCATTATAGAAAAGGTACTTTGTCTTTTTGTGCGCCAACAGAAACCGCGTATAGGGATTGCCGTAGCTATAGACCAAAAGCAGCACAAACCAGAGTGAAACCAGCGGGGCGGCAGCGGTAAATTTATTGTGGGTAAGCACAGAGACAATCTCTTTGGCAAAAAGGCCGCAGAAAACAGCGCCCAGGGTCAAAAGGCCGATCCACTTTTTCATAGCCCGCTGCGCGTAGGCTATCTTTGCATGGACGTTTTTGGAAAATCCTTCAAGCAGTACCGGGGCGCTGGTATTCATAAAGGCCCGCTGCGGCATCATAAAGGCCTGGCGGTAATCAAGCGAGTGGCTGTATATGCCAAGCAGCGAAAGCCCCAGCCAGCGCTCAATTAAAATTCTGCTAAAAGAATTGGTGCCGATCTCGATAAAACGCAGCGGAACCGTCGGCAGGCCGCGGCGTGATATCTCACGCATCCACTCCCGCCGCAGGCCCCAGCGGACATACTTACGTATGTAGATAAGAGAAAACGCCGCGCCACCCAAGGCAGTGGCAAGGTACCCCAATACCAGGGCTATGGCTTTCAACTTAAAGAGAATAAGGCAGGACGCCAGCATTACCACGTAACTTACTATTTTTACCACATCAAGCCAGGCGTAGACTTTGGCTTTTTTCTGAATCATGATAACAAACGAAACCGTTTCCCAGATGTAATTAGGACATTCGGCAAGGAGAAATATCCAGAAATAAACCAAAAAAACCGGTTCAAACGAAGCGATAAAGCGCGGCAGGAGAAAAAAACCGGCGCCAGCAAAGACTAAAACCCAGAGAAACCGTACCAGGAGTCCCACTGCCAGCACATTGAATACTAACACCGCCTTGTTGGCATCATCAAGTTTGTAGTAATTGCCTGATAAAACCCAGGCCACGCCAGTTGAAGAACAGGGGGTAAGAAGAGCTGAAAAAGCGGTAATGGCGCCGATAATGCCAAAATCTCTGGGATCAAGGTAGTAGGTGGTAAGCGGTATGACCAGGAAAAAACTGATAACGCCAGTGAGAACCGAAGGGGAAAGATAGTATAAAAAGTCTTTTTTCACGCGAGTAGCGGTTTGAGCTCTTCACTATGCTCCCGTATCCAGTCAGCAATAGCGGCGAGAGTCTGTTTCAGAGTTTTCCGCGGCTGCCAGCCGCAGAGGGCTTGAACCGCCGAATAATCACTCACATAATAGGGCACATCAGCCTCACGCACCTCATCAACAAAAGGTATGGAAAGGCGATTACCGGTTGCCTGCTCGCAGAGGGCTGTCAATTCCCTTAAGGAAACCGCATACTCGATACCACCGCCAACATTGAAGGTTTTGCCGCTAAAATGGCTGATATCATCTATTTGCAGCTCAAGCAGGCTCCACAAATCATCAACATCGAGCACATCACGTACTTGTTTGCCCCTGAAACCGATATAAGACAGCTGCCCCTGGTAAAGGTGCCGTGCCACCCACAGGGTGATGACCCCCTGGTCAACTTTACCCATTTGCCAGGGGCCGGCGATAACGCCGCAGCGATTAATCACACCCCGCATGCCGTAACCATGTATATACTCCTCCACCAGATGCTCCGCGGCAAGTTTGCTTGAACCGTAAAAAGAACGATAGCCGTCAAGCGGAAAGTCTTCATTAATGCCTTTACCTGAAACACCGCGGCCAGGTGCTGATTCGCTGAACGAAAGACGGGTTTCGGTCTCAACCAGCGCAAGCGCCCTGAGCTTTTCAATAGGATAGACTCTGCTGGTCGATAAGAATATAAAATCAGCGTGGTGTTCTTTGGCATGCTCCAGACAATTGACCGCGCCCATAAGGTTGGTGTCGATAAGGTAGCGCGCCGACGAATGATAGCCGGCCAGGACCGAACACTCAGCCGAACATTCAATAACCAAATCAATTGCGCCCACCGAGGCTAAATCTTTGGGATTCCTCACATCGCCCCGGACAAAACGCACCCCGGCAGCGTCGAGACGGGGCACGTTCAGTTCTGAACCTTTTCGGATGAGATTGTCAAGCGCGGTCACCGCGCATCCGGGAAAACAATCTTTTAGTCGCAAGGCGATATGCGAACCGACGAAACCGGCGCCGCCGGTTACCAGAATGGCTGTGTAGTTCATCATGATCTTTCGCTGTTGACGGAAAGTGGGACACCGCGCTTGGTGACACTCAAACGCTGCCACGCTTTTTTAATCAAGGCGTACTCCTCTTCCTTCTTTTTTAAAAAGTGATAGGTGATGCGTATTTTCTCCTGCATGCCTTTGGCCGTAAGAATATAGTGCACTTTCTTCAGCTTGCCATTATGAGAAGAAAAACTCTTAATTTTCACTATACCTTTATCAATAAGCGAATTAAGCAGGTAGTTGGTCTTCCCCAGAGAAATATTGATGCGTGAAGATATTTCCCGCTGGGTCAGGCGAGGGTTCTGGTACAACTCGCTCAAGATAGTCAAAACCTCTTCCCGTTCGAGGGCTGTATCTTTTACGTTTGTGTGATTCTGCTTTAACACCGCCATTACTCCTTCCCGAAGGCGTCGCCACTGCGCCCGCCACCAGCGGTTGCAAGCAACTGCTCAAGCTGCCGACGCGTCTGGGCACCGACGAGGCGCGTCAATTCGCTGGTTCCCGCAAAAAGAATAAACGTAGGCACGCCATTAACGGCATAGTGGGAAGCGGTGCGTTTATTCTGATCAACGTTCATGGTGGCAATACGCACCCTGCCCTCGCAGGCGCCGGCTAATTCCCGAAGCATCGGTTCCATCATTTTGCAAGGCGGACACCACGATGCCCAGAACTCAACCAGTACCGGCTGCTGCTGCTTGAGAAAGTCTTCAAAAGTGCTGTCAGTAATATGTGCCAACTCAACCATGTTTCTTTTGATCCTTCACCAATTCCAGCCGCTCAACCTCTTTCTTCACGCCTGACCACCAGGTTTTGGGTAAAATAAGATGCTCTTTTTCTTCGATGCGCTCTTTGGCCTGCGGTTGCGTGAGCAACTCGAACATACGGTGTATTTCATGTTCGAGCGAGTCTTTCTGGACGAAACCAAACTCCTCCGGCAATTTTTTGAAAATCGGCTCAAAGGGATGGCGGTCGGCCTCGACCCGGGGATTCTCAACCCGCTGTATTTTGACATCCAGACCAAACTCTTTTTTCCCGATCTTCTGAACCGTTTCGGCAAGCCGGCGCATGCTGCAGTAACCGGACATCTGATTGACAACGCCATACTGACCGGGCTCCGGCGGTTTTACCAGAAGCCGGGCCATACACTGCATCGCGTCTTCCAAGGCTATGAACCCCCGTATCTGTTCGCCGGCGCCGTAAATGGTCAGCGGGTAACCGATAACCGCCTGCGCCACATAGCGGTTAATCACCGTGCCAAAACACTCATCAATATCAAAACGCGTGCGCAGACGCTCGTCAGCGGCAAGCTGGTCGGTGTGCACCCCGTAAATAACACCTTGCATAATATCGTAGGACCGCAGCCACCAGTATTTACAGGCTTCATAAACATTAAAGGTGTCCTGAACTTTCGAGCAGTGGTAAAAGGAGACCGGATCCCGCGGTGTCAACTCACCGGCAAGGCTGAATTCCCGGTTATTCCAGCGCAAAACAGCGTCAGCCGGAAACATTCCTTCAAACAGAGGCCGTCCGGTCAAGGGTGTCCCGTATTCTCCCATAGTGCCCAGCTTCAGCAGCGAAGTCTCAGGAATAACCTCATGCATGGTAAAAAGCAGACCCAAGGTTCCGATAACGTTATTTTTTTGGACGTAACTGGCGTGCTCAAAATCAATCATGCTGTAGGGGGCGCTGGGGCACTCTCCGTAATGCACGATTGCCTCCGGTTTTTCCTCCTCGATAAACTCCTTTAAGGCGTCACGATCGAGAATATCGATCTCTCTGAAATTTATATTTAAATCAAGCACTTCTTTGGCAACATGCAGGCGTTCCGCCATGCTGGCAATGGGCACAACGCTATGTGAGCCTCTCTCTTTTACCCATCCCCGGCGGCTGAAATTATCAACGCCGCTCATGCGGCAGCCAAGCTTACCCAGAAAGAGCGCGAGCGGCCAGCCAAGGTACCCGTCAATACCGAGAATCATAACACGCATATTTTTAAGCAGATAACCGACAGAAGTCTCCTGCCACTGCGGACACTCCGCGAAGGTTATACTCATAGGGTCATATAACCCCAGTTCCGGCCGGCGCTTACATTCTGCCATGATATGTGTTTCACCGGAATCGCTCTTTTTCTCAAATTTCGCCGTTGATTGTCCGCAGGCGCGGAAATCAACCTTACCGGCTAAATTGATAGCGGGACAATTCCAGCAGGTGCGCTGCGCGTTATAGGCTTTGTTCATTGGTTACCTCCGCTTATGCCATGGATAATGTTCACAATATCGCATACCGACAGCTCACCCCCAAGACCAAAAGCGCGCGGTTTGGGCCATACCAGCAAAAAAGCATCATCCAGAGTGTGCTTGCCGCTGAATATTCCCTTGGCGTAGAGTTGCGCCGCGTTGGGCGCTGCCTTCAGGTTAAACCCTTGGTGAGCCACGAGAATCACATCCGGCGCCTGCTCCATGCAGGGGCCGTGGTAGATATCTTCTTTTCTGTAAACCGAACGTATCACCGGCCTGCCTTCTA
>CAYNSZ010000090.1:0-254 GCA_964400075.1 uncultured Planctomycetia bacterium | reverse complement strand
GGGTATTTTCCCTGCAGGTTAATATAGATTCGCGCGGGATCAAGCGCAAAGGCCTTGGTCTGTGAATCAATACTGCTATAGCCCTGCGGCGCGCTGAAAAAACCATGCTGCTTGAGAAAGTAATTGATATACACATCGTGTTCGAGTGTTTCAATACCGTGGTCTGAAAGTATAAGGCAGGCATCAGTATCACGAAGCTGAGAACGCATTTCTCCGATAGCCTCATCGATAGAGTGAAAATAGTCGAGAAAGGC
>CAYNSZ010000089.1:1631-6005 GCA_964400075.1 uncultured Planctomycetia bacterium | reverse complement strand
ATTCACTTTGCTCTTCCTGAATAAGAAACAGCCCGGGCTCGTCTAAATACCGCCGCTTTTAATTTTCCTTCTAAATCAATCCTACGGCTGTAAGCGTACTTTGAAATATCAAGCAGTATGTCAATAAGCGCCTGCGTGGGCGTGGGCTGTCCTTTAAGACGGGTAATTTTTTTTGCCAGAGGTGTAAAGAAATCATTTGCGGTGTTTTGCGCCCGCGCTGGTCTTCCGATATAGCTTTGCTCTTTGTAAAGAAGCTCAGCCAGTAGCAGCGCCGGGGCACTGCGCGGCAGGCGGTGTTCAATAGACTTTCGTTTCTTTGCCTTGGCCTTGGTTTTTATCCAGTAGGAAAGTACCGCTTCCTTGGTCTTGAGTTTTTTTGTGGAAAAAACATGGGGGTGCCGGTTAACGAGCTTGGCCCGTATTCCTTCAAGCACGGCTTTAATGTCAAACTGCTTCTTTTCCTTAAACATTTCGGACAATACGATTAAAATCAGGATAATGTCCCCTAATTCTTCGCGAACGCTTTCGGGTTTGCCGGACTCAATGGCATCGATGAGCTCATAGACTTCCTCAAGAAGATACTGCTTCATGGTTTCAACCGTCTGAGCCCGGTCCCAGGGGCAGCCCCGCGGCGAACGCAAAATCCTGATAGTATCGAGCAAGCCGGTGAATTCGTTCATTTGTGGGCAATATGATTATAGTGCACGATGTCCTGAAGGGGGCGCTTAGGGACATGAAGCTTGTCGGAAGCATCCAGCCAATAGCGGATATTTTCGGAATCGGTTTCAAGCTTTGGCTTCTCGGCAGGATAGCCGCAGGCAACCACCGAATCTATCTCATAATCAGCGCAAAGCCCCAAAAGCTGGCTCAAGGCCTGCCGGTTTACAGAGGCAATCCAACAGCTGCCAATACCGGCAAACCATAAGGCCAGGAGCATATTTTCAACCGCAGCGCCGACATCACGCCGGTCTAGAGTTTCTGACTTCTGTTTATTGGCAAGAATCAGGATATAGAGGCTGGGCCGCTGATGCGGGGCTGGGGTCCGGCGCGGACGAACATAGCCAGCCCACTGCAGGTGGGAAAATACCGCCTCTTTCAGTGCCGGGTCAGTTACTACCAGATATTCGAGAAATTGCAGATTTGCAGCCGAAGGAGCGAGTCGCGCGGCATTCAGCGCTTTTTCCAGTACTGTCCGGGGAACTTTTTTCTGCTTAAATAAACGGATAGTCCTGCGTTTGATGAGCATAGTATAAAGGTTGGTATTCATCACTTAAGACCGCTCGCGGTTTGCAAAACGGGGGTAGCCCGTAACCAGAAAATCTTTGCCGATACCTTCGATCAAGGGATCTGTTACCAGACACGGTTTGGCAAGGCTGTTTATGCCTTGCCCGCCTACTGATGAGAGAGCACCCTCTCCTCCGATAATTTTGGCGGCTATAAACCAATATACCTTATCAACTAACCTTTCATCAAAAAACCCGCCCACGGTGCAGCTGCCGCCCTCGACAAAAACAGACATGGCCCCCTCCCGAAAGAGTATTTTCAAGACTTCCCTGAGGCGGAATTGGCCTTTGAGAGTTTTAAGAAAGTGAATTTTTAGGCCGGCAGGAAGTTTTTTCAGTTTCCGGCTCCTTCTGCTCGCGTATGAGGAAAAAACCACTACTTTTTCAGGATGATACTGAAGTATTTTTGCCCGGGCAGGGAGCCGCAGGCCGGGATCAAGGATTACCTTATAGGGAATTCTGCGCTTGCCCTTCAATAAGGGGTCATCGCTCAGAATAGTGTTGATACCGACAAGGACACAATCATATCTATCGCGCAAGCCCCGCGCATAGTTGCGGCTGGGCTTTGAGGTAATCCATTGAGATTGCCCGCCGGCGGTACGAATCTTGCCATCAAGGCTCTGGGCAATCTTGACAGCAACAAAGGGCATTTTTTGGCGGATAGTCTTAAAAAAAACTTCATTCAGCCTCGCTGCTTCAGCCTGTAGCAGGCCGCGGCTGACGCTGACTCCGGCGTTCTTCAATTTCCTAACCGACTTACCGCTCACCAGGGGGTTAGGGTCGAGGTTTGCGATAACCACCCGTTTAAATCCCTGCCGGATGATTTCGTCAACACAGGGAGGAGTCCTGCCAAAATGACAGCATGGTTCGAGGTTCACGTACAGGGTGGCATTTTTAATCTGCTTCTTCGGGGCTCTGCGTATTGCTTGGATTTCCGCATGAGGCAGGCCACAGCGTTTATGGTATCCTGAAGCGAGGACTTTATTATTTTTTACGATGAGGGCGCCGACCAAAGGATTGGGAGAGGTAAAGCCTTCGGCAATTCTTGCCAGGCGTATAGTCTTAGCCAGGTAATACACATCCCTGCTTTTGTCAGGCATTAGGCTTAACCCCCGCCAGCCTGTTTTTCATCTGCTGAACCCACTCATAGGGTATACTGACACCGCCAATCTGGGTGAATTCTTTATAGCTGCCGTGAGCGTCGGAGCCGCCGCTGCGCAACAGATTATATTTCATGACCAGGTTACCGTACAACGAGCTCAGGGAATCAGTCATACCGGGATACACTAATTCTAAACCGTCAATACCCACAGCAATAAAATCATCTATCCAGGACTGCTGAGCAATCATATGCGGGTGAGCGATAAAACAAAGGCCGCCGCAGCCTTTGATGATTTCTACGGTCTCCTTGACCGAATGTTTGAAACGCGACCGGTAGGCAGGCCGGCCTGGAGCAAGGTACTTTTGAAAAGCCTCCCGCAGCGATCCAATCAGGCCTTTTTCAAGCATATACATGGCCAAATGCAGCCGTGTCGGTATGGTCTTGCCGATCCGGGAAAACAACTCATGAGCATCCACGCCAAATCCCAGCGCTTTAAGCTTATTGGCCATCCATAAAAGCCGTTCTGTACGCAGCTCTCTGATGCTCGACAGTTCTCGGGCAAGCCGCGGGTTTCGCGGGTCGATAAAATAGCCGAGGATATGGACTTCGCTGTCTTTATGTTGGGCGCTGAATTCAATTGCGTTAATCAGCTCGATACCGAAGCGTACGCTCAAGGGCTCGGCAGCGATGACTCCGCTGATCGTATCATGGTCAGTAATGGCGATACAGCGAAGTTGTATGTGCGAAGCTGACTGGAAAATACTCTCGATGTCAGCATCGCTGTCAGAGTGCGTGGAGTGGATATGTAAATCGCAACGGCCGTTACTCGGATGCATGGTCTATCTTTTTGGTCTCGGTTTTATATATTTTGTCCAATATACCATTGACAAAACGGGGCGAGTCTATATCGCCGAAACGCTTTGCCAGTTCTATGGCCTCGTTGATGGATACTTTGGGGGGTATGTCATCCAGAAACATAAGTTCGAAACAAGCCATGCGCAATATATTGCGGTCTATGACTGCCATGCGCTCAATTTCCCAGTTTTTCACGTGTTTTTTAACCAGCGTGTCCAGGGTTTTATTGTTGGTGATGGTGCCTTCAACCAAGAGGGAACAAAAATCAACGATTTCCTGCCTCTGGGGGTATTCGGCGAGGTAACTTTGGATAGCCTGGTGAAAATCGGTCTTGGCAATCTCAACTTGATAGAGAAGGCATAAGGCAATCTCTCGAGCTTTGGATCGTGAACGCATGATTGAGTTATCGCGGGGGCCCTGGTGCTGGGAAAAAACCTGTCAGCTGCCGTACGGCTAATGCTGCCTGCCGCTATGTAAAAGAACCGCGGGCGCAGGCGCCGGGCGCCGCGCAGAGGAGAACTTATAGCTGCGCGTATACGCCGGCCATCTCAATCGCCGAGAGCGCGGCATCTCTTCCCTTATTACCCTGCTTTGTTCCGGCCCGCTCAATAGCCTGTTCGAGCGTATCGGCAGTGATGATGCCAAAAATAACCGGGATCTTTTTCTCAAGCGCTATGGCAGCGATACCCTTTGCCACTTCCGAGGCAATGTAATCAAAATGAGGCGTGTCTCCCCGGATGACGGCACCCAAGGCGATGGCCGCATCGTACTTTTTCGCGTCAAGTTTGCTTAATATCTGGGGGATTTCAAAGGCTCCGGGCGACCAGATAACGGTTATGTCCTTTTCAAGGACTCCCGCTTTAGCCAGCGTATCCAGGCAACCCCCTAACAACTCGTTGCTGATGAATTCGTTAAAACGGGAAATGACAATGGTGATTCTCTTGCCTTTACCGGAAAAATTACCGCGTAGTTCAATCATACGAACCTCCTTCAATGAGCAGACGACTTATGGAGTTTACGACATAAGTCGTAGGCCTTGATACTCCACATAGAGGCCGTCTGCGAATTGATACCGCCGAGTCAGCGACGAGGCGGTACGTATTGATTTCCACCGCTGGAAGCGGCGGAATTAAT
>CAYNSZ010000089.1:0-1621 GCA_964400075.1 uncultured Planctomycetia bacterium | reverse complement strand
CCGCCGAGTCCGGGTAAAGTCTCGCCAGAGAATTTACCCGGTATACAGCGAGGCGGATATATATTTCCGATACATAATCCCCGCCGAAGCCGGGGCAACTATTCAAAACGAACCAGCCTCACAATATATGATCCAGTTTTTTCTTTTTCGCAAAAAGATAACAAGCGCTCTCGCTTGGAGCTTCGACCACAACCGGCACCCGTTCCACTATTTCCAAGCCGTACCCTTCAAGGCCGATTATTTTTTTGGGGTTATTGGTCAAGAGGCGTATTTTCTTCACTCCCAGCTCAACCAGCATCTGGGCGCCTATACCGTAATGGCGAAGGTCAGCGGCAAAGCCAAGCATCTGGTTGGCTTCAACGGTATCGGCTCCTTCGTCCTGTAAACCATAAGCCTTTATTTTCGCTTTCAGGCCAATACCTCTACCCTCCTGACGCATATACAGCAACACCCCGCCTTCTCGCCCGATGATCTCAAGGGATTTGTGAAGCTGCAAGCCGCAATCGCAGCGGCAGGAAAGAAAAGCATCGCCGGTAAGGCACTCGGAATGCACCCGGACCAGAAGCGGCTCCCCGCTGATGCTGCCTCCAACCAAGGCAAGGTGTTCACTGCCGTCGACCAGCGATTCATACAGATGGAGCGTGAACGTCCCGAAAGCGGTGGGAAGCTTGACCACCTCAAGTTTTTTTATAAGGCGCTCTTTTTTCCTGCGATATTCAATCAGGCTGGCAATGGTGCAGAGCTTTAAATCGTGCGCGCGGGAAAACTCGATTAAATCGGAAAGCCTGGCCATAGTGCCGTCTTCCTTGAGTATTTCACAGATCACCCCTGCCGGGTATAACCCTGCCAGCCGCGCCAAATCCACAGCAGCCTCGGTGTGGCCCGCACGCACCAGGACACCGCCCTCTTTGGCTTCAAGAGGAAAGAGATGCCCGGGTTTAATGAGGTCAGCAGGCCTGCTTTCGGGATTGATAATCACCTCGATAGTCCGGCTACGGTCATAGGCGGAAATTCCGGTGGTAATGCCTGAGGCGGCGTCAACCGAAACCCGCCAGGCAGTTTTAAAGGGGTCACGGCCGCTGGCATAGTGCATCGGCTCAAGGTGTAAATCATCAATGCGCGCTTTGGTTAAAGGCACGCAGACCAGGCCCCGCGCCTGAGTGATCATAAAGTTAATGATTTCAGGGGTCGCGAATTGGGCGGCAACCACCAGGTCGCCTTCGTTCTCGCGGGCTTCATCGTCCACCACGATAACCGGCCTGCCTTCCCGAATCTGTGCTATGATTTCTTCAATGGGGCTAAACATAACTGCCTCTCGTAAAAAGAGTACAATACCTTAACGCACAAGCCTCTCTTTGTCAAGATTTTAAAAAAAGAGTCTGATGGTTACGGCAGGTTTGCGCCGATAGCACCCTGGACGCCTATGCCATCGGCGGCTCCGGGACCGCCGTAAGCGCCCATGTCGTTACGCACAGTGCCTCGTGCAGGAGGGCGTGCACCATCGTTGTATGCTGAGTCAGGATTACCCTTATCTATAGCCGGGGATGGCAATGCTTCATTGAGCGTATAATCGCCCAGAAATCCGGGAGGGTCAGGCGTAATGACAACGGTAGGGGCGTCT
>CAYNSZ010000088.1:0-6042 GCA_964400075.1 uncultured Planctomycetia bacterium | reverse complement strand
CAGCTTGGAGAAGTGGTTAAATCCTCCTCAAATACATTCCCGGTCATGATTGTATTTTGCATGTGGCCCTGGGGCTGATTCTGTTGACAGGGTGCTCCATTATTATAAAGGATACCGCAGTGATAATTGGCACGGCGGAGAGTATTATCAACGATAGCGCAATTGGTAATCGAAAAATGCGGCGCAATATAACAGCAACCCGATGAACAAGTTATTTCCAAAGTAACATAGATGACGCCAGCTCGCCTTAAAGGATCAGTGATACTGAGTGGCTCTACCAAATTATGATCAATAATAACATTTTCAAGAATAAGACTAAACCGTTTATTAGTGTAGACAATGCCTCCCCTACCATTAACTGGATTCGAAGAGCATTTTATGGAATTTTGAGTTATTCTTGAATTCTTTATCGATAGAGTCGCTACGGAAGTGCCATACTGCCCTCCTCCTTCATGATAGATGATTGACGTTATCGATGTATTATCGGAAATGGTACAGTTTTCAAAAAATAGGTCTGTGGCAGCATCCATGGCTCCCACAATATAAGACCTAGTGTAAATATAGCTTAATGTTGTACTATTATGGTCAATGCTGGTATTGCGAAAATGAAACTCAGCCGTACCCATTACGCCTATAATACCCCCCACTCCCGATGGACCATGATTATTTCTTATAATGGTATCATCAATTAAAAAAGTATTACCCGCCTTAACCATGATGACATAATGCCCCTCGAGATACGGCAGACTCTTACCGATTGTGCCAATTGAATTATTTTCAACCGTACTTGATAAAAGGCTGAAATCATCCATTGCATCTGCCCAAATGATGGAACGCGAAGCATTGGAGTGATTACCGACATTATTATCGGCAATCCTGCAATTAACAATAGTGAGGGACCCTCCTTCAATTCTTATAATACCTGAAAACGTATATCCGGAAAAACTATTATAGCTAATAATCGTATTTTCGATTCTACATGAATTAGGCACACCGGAAATGTAAACAATTCCTTGGTTGGGAGGATACGGCGGCGTTGACGTTATGTTATGATGTATATTAGAATCATCGATCAAAATATTAAATGCAGAGGCGCCACGTTTAGTTAAGGCAATGAGTCCAGGGGCGAAGCGTGGATTGTCGGTTAGCGTACAACGCCGTATAGTAAAAGAGCTGCCAGTCATAACAATGCCGCCATCATTCTGGGTAATCAGTAAATCACTTGCCTCTAAAGAACCATTCCCGGTGATACCTACCCCCCCATTACGTATCGTAAAACCATTCAAATTTAAACTATTGGGAACAGTAGCAGGGATAGCAACGCTAAAAACATCTCCATTCGCCCCATCGACCACTGTCGGGGTATTGACAAAATCCTGCACTGTCCAGTCCTGATTCCAACCGCCGCTTAAAATAAGTCGAATGGGTATGGTTACATTCTCTCGAAATATCCCGTCAAAGTAGGCGCCCACATTGCCCATACAGCGCAATTCATCGTTTTCTTCGGCAGCATCAACCGCCAACTGGATGGTAGGATATATGGTGCCTGTCCTCATGTTCTTGACATAGCCGGTGCCTCTGGGCCCCAGCTTTGCGTAGGTACTGGCGGTCATGACCAGGTCTTCGAGCATTTCAGCGGTGGCCAGTTTGGTCATGGTATAGCGCAGGAGCTTAAAGGTATCATGCTGGGTAGGGTCGCTGGCATTGGAAAAGGAAACAGTGATATCCCTAGCCACTTCCTGGCAGGTGTTATTGTCGTTTCTGTTGGTGCAATAGAAGAGCTGGTTGCTGGCATCCTGAAAAATCCTTCCTTCAGGCAGAGTGGTATCATAAGGCAGGAGCCAGATATCTGATGCCTGGTCGCCTACCGGGTTCTGCAGGCTGATGAACTGGGCGTTATTGACGGCGTTTTTGATGATGCAGCTGCGATAGAGCGTGCCCAGATGCTGGTCGACAGTGGTGACCTGGGCCCGCTCAATACGCAAGGGGTACATCAGGAGCGCTCCCAGGACTAGCAGGACTATCACAAAAATGGTGAGCCCCACGATTACCTCAACCAGAGTCAGCGATCTTACTTTTTGAGCTATGAATGACAGCATGGTATCAATCCTTGCGTATTGTATATGACGTCAGTAAAGCCCCTTGATAGGCCACGTCCAAAATCACACGCACTCGCTGGGGCTGCACGGTAATGGTAGCGTGGTTATTGACCTGATCTATAACAATGCCGATGGGAGTTGCGGCGTCGGGGAAATTAAAGGTCTCGTTGGTAAAATCACTGCGGCCGATCTTAAAGCGCAGTCTGCTTAAGCCGGCATTGGCAAGGCTGTAACCCTCAAGGAAATGCGTATACTCCAGTGCCCGGCGGTAACGGTTGTGGGCTATGGTGAGCATGGCAAAGCCGATAAGCACTAAAAGCATTGAGATACCGACCACTGAGATAAGCAAAAAACCCTTGCGTTTCATTGTACTTTGAGTGTGGATAAAACCACGGCCCGGCAGTGGTGCCGTTACGAGACGGCTCCTGCCAGTTGGCGGTCAAAGTTATCTGTTTTGCCTGCGATACGCTTAAAGGGTCAGCGGGGTCTATCTGATAGGCCGCGACCGTATAGGTGAAACTGGGCGCGGCCCGTTGCCAGACGATATCGACTGTGGGAAGGTCGGCAGCGGGGATGGCATGGTTACCCAGGCTTAAGCCAGCATCATTAAAATCAAGGTTAAATACGAAATCCTCAAGGGCGGCGTTGGCAAATTCAAGCACCACTACCCGGAAGCGCTCCTTGTAGAGGGTCTCCTGGACAAACACCGAGTAGGCCAAAACAAAACCCACGAGCGAAACAATGATGAGGCTGGAGACGATGATTTCGACTAAGGTAAAGGCCTGAATGCGGTGTTGTTTCATACCGTATAATTATAGCATACGGCATGCTGGCGTAAATAAAAAAAGTTGGTGGTACTCGAAAGTGATTTTTATTTCTACGGGGATGTTCGTAAGAAGAAAAGGAAAGGGGTTCAGAATGAAGTTATCGCTTTGTCCACTGGAAACGGCGGCGGGCACCTTTGCGGCCGTATTTCTTGCGCTCTTTGGCGCGGGGGTCGCGGGTAAGCAAATCTTCCCGGCGCAGGGCAGAACGCAACTGAGGATTCCAGGCAACCAGGCAGCGGGAAATACCCAGGCTGACCGCGCCAGCCTGGCCGCTCTTACCGCCGCCACAAACAATGGCAGTCACATCCAGCTTCTGGGTAAGATCAGTAACCGCCAGGGGTTTTTTAACCTGCACCAGGTTGTCAATAGTTATGAAATAATCGGCAAAGTCTTTGCCGTTAACCGTGATTTTACCCGTGCCTTGGGGGAAGACCCTTACTTGGGCAATGGCTTTTTTACGCCTTCCGGTAGCGGCAAAAATCTCTTTCGCTGGCTGTTTCTGTTTTTCTTTCATGGTCCTTATACGCTGAGGGCTTGCGGCTGCTGCGCCTGCTGGCGGTGAGAAGCTTCAGGGTATATCCTCAGCGACTTTAGCATTCTGGCTCCCAGATTGCTTTTAGGAAGCATGCCTTTCACTGCCAGATACAACACCTTAGTGGGATTCTTTCCTTTCATCACCTTAAATGCCATTTCCTTACGGCCGCTGGGGTAACCGGAGTAGCGGTCGTAGGTCTTATCAAGTTCCTTGTTGCCGGTAAGCCGTAGATGTTGCGCATTAATCACCACGACTTTATCGCCGCACAGGGCGTTAGGAGTATAAATCGGCTTAGTTTTACCCATGAGTATTTTGGCTACCTGGACGGCAAGCCGGCCTAAAATCTTGTCTTTGGCGTCGATGACCAGCCAGTTTCGCTCTGCTACGTTGAAAAATCTTGTTTGTTTCATAGTGGCTTTTATACCATATTATTAAAAATTGTCAACAAGTAAATGGAACTCCCCACGGGTATGCCGGGGTCCTCTGCGAAGGCGGATAGAAATAATTGAAACCTGGGGCTTGGAGCAAAAAAAAGTGCAGTTCTTCACTATTTCGGTAACGGTTAGGGTGACGAGGCCCGTTCTTTAAAATTCCAAATTACAAATCCCAAATTCCAAACAAATTCCAATGACCAAAATCCAAATGACCGAAACAAAAACCGTTTTGGTCATTGGGTCATTGGATATTTCCGCCGAAGGCGGATCCGCCTGGATAAAATATAACGGTGGCGGAGGTGCTTGTTTGGGATTTGGTGCTTGGTATTTGGAATTTATTCATATGGGCGTCGTAACCGTAGCCCAAAGACGTTACCGTTATTCTGAAGTAGTACAGAGCAGGCTCAAGGCATACGCCTGCCTAAGCTCTTTTAGCTTTGACCCTCAACGCGGCCTGAGCTTGAGGAAGGGTGAAATGAGCCTCATACAGGGCTTTCCCGACAATAACGCCCCAGAGAAAAGGCGCTTTTTCCTTAAGAGCTCTGATATCCTCAAGGGAGTTTACCCCTCCGGAGGCGATAATGCGCAGATCAGGAAACGCTGAAAGCGCCTGTACCAAGGCAAGGTCAGGCCCGGCAAGGGTCCCGTCCCGGTTAATATCAGTATAAATAACCCATTTCACGCCCTTGGATTTTAAAGACGCGATAAAATCGAAGGCGCCGATATCGGTTTGCCTCTGCCAGCCTTCCACAGCAAGGCGGCCTTCCTTAGCATCAACACCCACGCAAATCCGTTCAGCTCCGAAAGCAACAATCAGGCTTTTTAAAAAAGCCTCATCAAGACTGCGGGTGCCGATCACCAGCCGGCGGACACCCGCATCCAACAGGTCTTGCGCCCGCCGGATATCGCGTATTCCTCCGCCAACCTCAATGTCAACTTTAACCGCGGCGCACATAGCTTTAATCAGCTGCAGATTGTCCGTCTGGCCCAAAGCCGCGGAAAGGTCAACCACATGCAGCAGGCCTGCCCCCTGCTCTTCCCATTGCCGGGCACAGGCAACCGGGTCGCGGCTGTAAACCTTGGCCCGGGAAGGGTCTCCCCGGGTAAGACGTACGACCTTGCCCTCATACAAATCTATGGCAGGAATAACTAACATAGCCTGAGGAAATTATGAAACAGCCGCAATCCCAGCTTCTGGCTTTTCTCGGCATGAAACTGGACTGCCCAAAGATTGTCTTTATGGATAACCGATGCAAAATCAATACCATAAAGGGTGGTAGCCACTATCGCTTCCCTATCGCGGGGTTCGCAATAGTAGGAATGGACAAAATAAAAAAAACTTCCGTCTTTAATCCCCCGCAGCAATGTATCGCCGGTAGGGTTTCTTTTGGCGCGGATTTGGTTCCACCCCATGTGGGGAACGATTTGCCGCTTTGATTGAAAACGCTTCACCGTACCGCGCATAACCCCAAATCCCGGTATACCCGGCGCCTCCTCGCTTGTCTCAAAGAGAATCTGCATCCCCAGGCAAATCCCCAGGAACGGGACTCCCTGCTTGAGGGCATCTTTGAGGGGGTCGAAGAGCTTGTGCGCGCGCAATTCTTTCACTGCCCGGCCAAAGTGCCCCACGCCGGGGAAAATGATCTTTTCGGCTTTCCTGATAACCGCCGGTGAACTGCTCACCTGGACACTTGAACCCAGAAGCTGTGCGGCATTAGCAACACTTTTTAAATTTCCCATGCCATAATCAACGATAACAATCATCTGTATATCTCCTCTATCGCAGAGCGCTAAGCGCATGGTGCATAGCGTCAATACGTATTTTCCCCTCTTCGGTATACGCCCTGCGCTATGCTCTTTGCGCTTTGCGCATTCAATCAATGACGCCTTTAGTGGAAGGTATGCCTTTACGGCGGGGGTCAATCTGGGTAGCTTCGTCCAGAGCTTTTCCCATCGCCTTAAACAGTGCCTCGAGCAGGTGGTGCAAATCGCCCGGACCAGACTTAATCACATAGACTAAACTGATGCCGGCATGCTGGACAAAGGCATTCAAAAACTCATTGGCATCTTTAAAAGTGAAATTTTCGTTGTCAAAAGTCTCCCGGGCAAACACCGCAAGTATGCCCTCTTTATCAGAAGCGGCGATC
>CAYNSZ010000087.1:1730-6097 GCA_964400075.1 uncultured Planctomycetia bacterium | reverse complement strand
GCGCCGGAGTAAGTGATCGCCGTGCCCCAGGCGAGCACTTCGGCGCAGGCTAAAGGGCTCTTGTAGCTATTGCCCAGTGGAGTGGTTTCAATGCGCAGGTTTATGATGATATCAGCGGTCGGAACTTTTTCTTTCATCCGCAGTACTGCTTCCCGCCGGGCCCGCTCCAGAATCATTCGGTAGGCAACTATCTCGTCGCCGAAGAAATTTCTGATCGCCGCCTCGACGCGCTTAAAATAGTTTACCGAGATAACCGCGCTTGAATATACCAGCTGGACTTTTTCAACTGACCGGCCCGGGCGTATGACGTCTTGGGTGGTTACGACCGGAAGGATAACTAATTTGACTTCCCGTTCGCCGATCGAGCGGTAATGATTTTTTTCAATGGCATGGGAAACGGCCGCACAGGCAAAAACTGCCACTATCAGGAGAAAAACATAGAGCATGGTTCTCCTTTAAAGTATAAAGACCGCACCTGCCTGACGGTAAGGCAGGAATCAGCCTCAATCGACGCGTACGGCCGTGCCGTACACATATAGTTCTGCCGCCCCCTGGGTAACCGGTGAGGTCGTGAACCGCACGTTAACGATAGCGTTCGCGCCCAGCTGCTGTGCTTGCTGGACCATACGCTGTAAGGCCAGGGTGCGGGATTCGTTGAGCAGCTGCGTATAGCCTTTGAGTTCTCCTCCGACCACGTTTTTTAAGCTTGCTGACATGGCGGAGCCGGCATCTCGCGTGCGCACGATCGAGCCAGAGACTAATCCGAAATGCTCAATGATTTTTTTGCCCGGTATGGATTCGATGTTGGTAAGAATCATCCATCCTCCTTCGTGAGTAGAGAGTACAGAGGAGAGAGTAAAAAATTACACTCTTTCCTCTCTACTCTTTTCTCTCTACTTTCATGGGGTATTTTTTCAGTGCGATTACCTAACCAGCTCTTTTAACTCCTGGGCGCTGAGGCAAGAGATGCCGAGCTTCTGGGCCCATTTCATGAGCCCGCCGTCACAGGTCGCAAGCTGCGCATTTAGTTCATGCGCCAGCAATATTAAATCAAAATCTTCTTTGCTGTCGATGATGCCTTCCCGTAGGGCTACCCGGTATTCCTGGCGCAGGCGTTTGATGATCTCTTCGTCGTCTCTTCCTTCCCGGGGTGCGGGAGCCTGCTGGAGTGTTTTTCGCGAGTATTTTTCGGCTATGCG
The DNA here is from genome assembly GCA_964400075.1 of uncultured Planctomycetia bacterium. Taxonomy (GTDB): domain Bacteria; phylum Omnitrophota; class Gorgyraeia; order Duberdicusellales; family 4484-171; genus JAFGHG01. The sequence goes on along the minus strand of CAYNSZ010000087.1, from coordinate 4,898 downwards.
AAGGCCTTTGTTGATGCGGATGCGCATTTCTTCGATAAATTCATATACCAGCATTGCTGGAATAGTAGTCTGGTAGGAGGAAGGCGGTTTTTGATTGATAAGGATAAGCTGCTTGAGCGGGGGGAGCTTATCCATGAATTTCGCCAGTTCCGCATAGACTGATGGCGGTATATAGCAATGGATGTGTTTTTTATCCTCGAGCGCTCCCAGAAATCCGCACAAGGCATCTTTGGGGGTCTGGCCAAAGAGAAAACGCGAATCAGGGTTTACGAAAATGCTCGTATCCAACACGACGGCTATTGTTTTTTTCACTTTCCGCCTCTTTGTGTAGTGGGTTTGGTCGCAGGAAAAAATACTCCCCCCGAGCGCATGGCCCTTGGCCAGCATTACCGCTCGGAAAACCATATTCTAAATCATAACCAGGAATATAGCAACATTAAAAGTAAGAGATCCTCATGCCGGTACGCAGGTCCGATGGACCTCTCCGGGCTTTCCCGATTTTTCTTTGTAATTATTCTGGTTATCGGGATTATGTTTACGGGAAAGCCCGGAGTTAATCGCCGGATTCCATCGCAGGCGATTAAAGTCAAAACCGGGAGTATTTATTCTCCTCCGTCCCTGCCTGCTGGCAGGCAGGGAATACCCCGCGCAAAAGCCTTCGGCCAAGCGCCTCAGGCGTTTGCGCGGGGAGTATGTAGAGTTTCATAAAAAAAACTTGATTTAAAGGCAGTATACTGATAAACTTATTTCTAAGAAGAGCTTTCGGCAGTCTTAGTTACTTTGGTGCAGTCAAGGAGGCTGGTGATGAACAAAACAGCAGGGTATTTTCTAGTTCTATTGTGCTTATTTTTATTCAGCGGTTGTGAAAAAGGCACCGGCGCGGCTCCCAAGCCTCCCAAGGGGCAGGTTATTGCCAAGGTTAACGATTGGCACTTGACCGCCGAAGATTTCAATCAACAGGTCGAGGCTATTATTAAGGCGAACGAGGGAGAGGCAGTGGTTCCGGTGAACGCCTTGGGACTCTTGGCCAGGACGTTTATACCGCCGTTCGTCAGCGATATTGATTTCAAGAGCGTTGAGGGAAAAACCCTTTATCTTGAGCTCATGGTGAATCTTGAGCTCCTTGCGGCAGAGGCAGAAGCGCAGAAGCTGCCCAGTGACCCTGAAATTGCCAAGGATATACGCAGGAGCAAGGTAGAGATACTTGATTTCGCGCTTCTCAACGACGTCCTGAAGAAAGTCACGGTAACGCCTCTGGAAATAGAAGAGTTCTATCAAAATGAATATAAGAAGACCCTGGAAGCGATTGACCAGCGCAAAGTGAGGGAAATCGTCGTTGATTCCGAGGCCAAAGCCACCGGCATCCTGGTTGAGCTCTTGCAGGGCGCTGATTTTTCATCCCTGGCCACAGCCCGCTCAAAGTCCGAATCAGCGGCAAAAGGAGGGGACTTGGGTTATTTAGTGTACCAGCCCACGAAAAAATTTAAAAAATTCTGGGAAGCGGTATTGATGCTTGAACCCGGAAAAATTTCAAGCATATTCAAAGACCCCGAAAAAGAAGAATACTACATCATCAAGGTCGAGGATGTCAAGAAAGGGGAACCGGAGTCTTTGAGCAAGATATACGATCAACTTGAATTCCTGCTGAAGCAGAAAAAGAGCATCGAAGCCATTGACAAGCTGATTGCCGGGATAAAAGAAAAGGTCGCGGTTGAAATACATTCTGATTTGATAAAGTGAAGCTCCACCGCCTTACGGCGGGGCTTGTTTTTCTTTTGGGTTTCGTAGAGCAAACCCCCGCACCGTCCGCCGCTGGCAGACTGGTGCGTGGGTAAACCAAAAAAGAGGGGAGCCGTGGATAAAAGAACTATCAATCTCATTATTGGAATCTTTTTGGGAATTGTGGCGATTTTAATGATCAAAAGCTTCATCGATAAACAACAGGCTGAATTGGAGCGTTTGAAAGCGGAAGGCGAGCTGGTTGAAGTGGTGGTGGCAAAGGTGGACATCCCGCGGGAGACCACCATCACCCGGGACATGATTTCGGTCATGGATGTCAACCGCAACAGCCTCCAGCCGGGAGACCTCACTTTCGCCGATTCGGTCATCGGACAGTTCGCTGAGGTCGATATCTTAAAGGGCCAGCACATTAATAGCAATATGGTGCGCTCTTTGGGAAGCATCACCTTCCTTTCTCAAGGGGTTCCCCGGGGCATGCGCGCCATCACTATCCCCGTGGATAAGCTCACCGCCATTGAAGGCCTGATAAAACCCCAGGATGAAGTGGACATTGTCGGCACTTTTCAACTTCCCGCCGGCGGCGGCAGGACTAAACCCGTGGTTATTACGGTATTTCAGAACGTTAAAATCCTCGCTACCAACCGCAATATTTCTCCGTACCGGATTTCCCAAACCATTGATACCGTGACCTTGGCACTTAAGCCGGAGGATGTCAAACTCCTCACGTATATTATGGACGCCGGAAAAATTCGGCTGGTATTGCGCGGGCCCCTGGATACTACTCAGGAACACGGCTATTCGGCAGTTGATTTCAATGTTTTAATGAGTAAATTGGGCATGTATGTCCCTGAGCAGATCATTTCGAAGCAACAAACCGTTGATGTCTACCGGGGTCAGGACCTTAAGGCAGAGCCCCTACCCTAATACTGTCACAGATTACCAAAGGAGGCCAATGGTACGTACAATAATTACTATGGTGGGCATTGTTGTCTTTGCCATTGTTTCAGCAACGGGTGGTTTCGCCGAGAGCTTTTTGCTTGAGGAAACCGACACCGGCGACACCATCAGCTTGGTAATCGGCGAAGTGAGCATTTTTAGCGTTGTATCTCCGGAACGCGTTTCGATGCGTGACCCGGACATCGCCGATATCGCCAAAGTCACCGACACCGAAGTTGTGGTGATCGCCAAGCTTGGCGGAGATACCGCGCTGACCATATGGGATAAGCAAGGCAGAAGGACCTATAATATTACGGTGTTGCCCCGGGATCTTGACCGGTCAAAAGAGAAGTTGGAAGAGTTAATCAACCGTAACCTGCACATACCGGGGGTATATTTCCGCAAGAACGAAGTGACCGGAAAGGTGATGGTGTTGGGTGAAGTGACGCCGGTTGAGCGTGACCACCTGGAAGTGGTGCTTGAGGCGTTTAA
>CAYNSZ010000087.1:0-1720 GCA_964400075.1 uncultured Planctomycetia bacterium | reverse complement strand
GATAGGTCTCCAGCCCCTGTCCGCGCATCTCCCAGATAACGTTGACAACCTGGTGACGCTTAAAGACGAAACCCAGATGGTGGAGATAGACTGCGAAATTTTGGAGATTAATAAAAACGACTTGGATGAATTAGGCATTAAATGGCCTGAGTTCTTCCAGCTGCGCGAAGAACCCTATGGAGCTCCCGGGGGAGATGAGGGCATCCAGACTACGCTTGACCGGGTAAGGCCGTGGAAAGACCTCTGGGATGCTGATAGCGCTTCGCGTGACGCTTTGCACGCCCGTATTGACTTGCTCATTCGCCGGGGTTCAGGAAGGATTCTTTCCCGGCCCAAGCTTTTATGTCTGAGCGGCAAAGAAGCGAAGCTGACAGTGGGCGGAGAAGTCCCTTATGTGAGCGCCAGCGCCGCCAATACCGTTGGTACCCAGGTTGAGGTTGAGTACCGTGACTATGGCGTGATTATGACTCTTGAGCCGGTTGTCCTGGAAGGCGACCAGGTACTTCTGAATATCACTACCGAAGTCAGCGAAATCGACTGGGTCAATGCCATAACCATCGCCAGCATCCAGGTACCGGCATTTATAACCCGCGAGGCTGCTACAGTGGTGAACATGGCCAGCGGCGACACGATCTTTATCGGCGGCCTCATCCAAAGCGATCAGTCTAAAACTATCGATAAGGTCCCGGCGCTGGGAGAAATACCGGTATTAGGAGCACTTTTTAGGTCAAAAGAGTTCCAGAACGATGAGACTGAACTGGTGATTACGCTTACTCCGACCATCAAAGAGAGCACGCGAAAAGAGGCAGTTAAGCAGTTTATCGAGGGGCCCCTGGAATCCGCGCCGGCAAAACTTGTCATCTACCCCGATTACCTGCAACAGGAAGAGGTGTTTAACGAGTACATCTTGCGGGTCCAGAGAATGGTATCGCAGTCTTTGAATTATCCGCGTCTTGCCGAAGAAGCAGGTTGGCAGGGAGCGCTTAAGCTGCGGCTGCATCTGGCGTACGACGGAGAAGTCATTGAAGCCAAGGTTGCCGAGCCCTCAGGTTACGTGTCGTTCGATAACAGCGTGATTGCTGCGGCAAAAGCTTTGGGACCCTATCCTCCTTTTCCACCCAGCGTAGAAGTCGAAGACCTGTGGATTGATATCCCTATCGTATACCGGATGGATTAAGCGGCGGCGAAGCCGCCCCCCTGGTGCCTATCCGAAGCTGAGGCGTTTTGTTTTTACCATAAAGCCTTGTAGCCTGCCATGGCAGCCAAAATCATCACATTTTTTAGTCCCAAAGGAGGCGTGGGTAAAACCCTTTTCGCGGTCAATACCGCGGTAAGCCTCTCCCTCAAGAATAAAAAAGTACTGCTTTTTGATTTGGACCTGGGAGCTCCTCAGATTACTTCAAAACTCCTGGGAGTTGAGCCCAAATACTGCCTGTTTAATCTCATCGGCCACCTGCAGGAGTTCAGAGAGAAAAAGCGCAATATCTACAACTACCTCGCCCATTATAAAAATAATCTTTCCTTTATGCCTTCGATCGCTAAGCTGGTCAACCGCAGCAAAATAGCGCCACCGGTCATCAAAGAGTTCCTGGTAACCGTCCGGGATGATTTCGACTTTATCATTATTGATACCGGCAATAACTTAAGCGATAATCTCCTCTCCGCCTTTGATTCCTCCGGCGTCATTATCCTGGTGCTTACTCCCGATATTTTATCGGTG
>CAYNSZ010000086.1:3729-6171 GCA_964400075.1 uncultured Planctomycetia bacterium | reverse complement strand
ATCGATGACCGCGTTCATGGTTACCCGATAGATCCATGTCGAAAATTTCGATGCTTTTTTAAACCCGGCAAGCCCCCGGTAAGCCTTTACCAGAACCTCCTGCAAGACATCTTTGGCATCATCAAGATTCCCTAACGAGCGGTACGCAAGGTTAAGCACATCCTGATGGATGAGCGAAGCGATAGCATCAAAGGCGCTTTCCTTGCCTGCCTGGAAACCCTCGATGAGGGCCTTAAGTTGTTCTTCTTTCTCTATCAGCACTGTGGTTAGGTTATCGAGCCGATATTAGAAAGCGTCATCATAGAGCCCCAGCGTATCCGCCTGCTGGAACAGCGCATCCTCGGTTTTTTGCTCTATCTTTCCCATCATTTCCTGATACAGCTGGGGGTCTTCTTCTTTAAGCCAGCTCAAATTCTGCTGCGCCTTTTGCAACAGGTCCTGCTTAAACTGTTCAGCCTTTTCCGGATGCTGCTTCAGGGCGTTGCCGATGCGGACGCGGGCCTGTTGAAGGGCTTTCTCCACCACCGCCTGGAATTCAGCGGGATTTTCCTCTTTAAGCTTTTCAAGTTCAGCGGTTTTTTTGGTAAGCGCGGTGGTAAGCGCTTCCTGATACTGTTTTCTCAACGCGATAATCCCCTCCTGTTCTTTTTGCGGCAGGGTTTCAAACACAAGATAGGTGCGTAAGTTCTTTTGCTTTTTGACTCCGTCTACAAACTTGGCCGCAAACTCCCGGACGCTCGCGCCCGCCAAAGCGACGATCTCTTCGTAGCGCTGCGGATCTTTTGCTTTTATCTCGGCAAGCTCGGCTTTCCGCTGGTCTATACGCTGACGTATCTGGGTGGCCTTGGATTCGCTCTCGGGCAACCGCCACAGCTGCTCACGTACCTCGGGAGGTAAAGAGGCAAACACCAGGACCTCCTCTTTGCGCTCCGGGAGCCGCTGCTTCAAGGTTTCGACAAATTTTTGCTCGTCTTGCTGTTTTAAACGGATCAATTCCTGTTTCTCTTCCCAGGGGAGCGTCATGAACAACAGGTACGCTTCAACGCCCTGACGCTTGAGTACTGATTGGATTTCATCAACAGCTTGCTGCTCCTGGGAAAAGGCACCGCCGCACAATCCAAAGCTAAGGCTTATTATCGCAAGAACTACCACCATTGTCCGTTTCATATACATACCTCCTCAATTTCTCCGACGCAGTCGGAGTAGTTTTCCCCGCCAGAGGCGGGGATCCCGCCACATGAGAAATCTATGGAACGGGAATACCTTTATTATATACGCTACACCCTACTTCGCAAACAGCTGTTGCCCCGAGTCAATGACCCACAGACCCATCAACCGCTTATACAAAATGAGCTAAAATCAATATGCTCAGCCTGATACTGCGGAATATAGCTTTGGCACTGCCTGGCTTTGGCCATGATATACGCGGCCCGGTCATGGCCGATAGCGTAAAAACCAAAGCCGATTTGCTCGAAAACAGAACCACTTTGATAATCGACAAGATAATTTTGGGTTTTTTCATCGTAGCCTTCAGCTGAGATAAAAACCACGCTTCCCTTGCCGATTACCACGTGCCTAAAACTAAGCCCCGGATGTTCGTAAAGCACCTCGCGATTATTTGCCTGCGCTTTCATACTTTTGCCTCCTCACACAATTAGACGCAAGCTTCGAGGGCCAGGTCTACAACCAGGATATAATTTATAGCCTGCTGCTACTAATTGGGTTCGATAAAAATAGGCTGGCTAGTAACCGGGATAGCGTGGCTGGGATGAAGGCTGCTGGCAGAATAAATCGGCTGGTTGCGGCCATCCAGACGGCTGACGATAGGAGTAACTTTCAGCGTTTGCGTGGGAATTTGCGCGGATAAATCTATGAGTTTTTTGCCGCTATCGCTCCAGACGACTAATACGGGCTCCTTACGATCAAAAGAAAATTTATATACACCTTGCGCAAGCATTTCTGCCGTCGTAAAGCCGTCAAGCTTCTCCACCATGAGTTTATAGGTATAATACGCGGGTTTGGCTACGCCGTTTTTATCCAGAAGCCCCATATGACGCCACTGCGGCATAAAATAAAACCACCAGTCAGTATCGGTTGAAACAAAAATGGTCTTGACCCCGGATGCAAAAGCGCTTACCAGCTTTTTCACCATAAACGCCGCCTGCTGGCCTCTGTACCAGCTGATGGCCTTTGGCTCTGCCGCATCCAGTTTTTTAAACAGGGCCTGATCATAACCCCCCGGCTGGTTTACCGCCGCCAAGAAAGGACCGCTGGCCATATCGTCACTGGCTATGGGCCTCTGGTATCCGCTCTCCCGCATCTCCTGCTTATACCAGGCTACGGTTTGCGGTATAGAACCGTAGTCATGATTAAGGTGTATTGCCAGGATATCAAAACAACCGTGCGCCTTCGCCAGGAATCCCCCGATGAATCTGAACTTAT
>CAYNSZ010000086.1:3032-3703 GCA_964400075.1 uncultured Planctomycetia bacterium | reverse complement strand
GCTTTCGCAGTTGCTTTTGTTCTGCCTCGTCCCGGGCAAGAATATCACCCAGATTAAATCCGCCGGCCATGATCTGTGTCTCGGGATCAATCTGCCGGGCTGCTTCTGCGGCGAGCCTGACTGCCTCAACATAGCCGTCAACGTCCAGCCAGTTGTTTTCAGCTTCGCTGCCGATCTGTAGATAACGCGCAGGAAACCTTCTTAAAAACTCTTTGATAAAATCCTGCCAGTCATCTTGATATTCGGGTTTTATCCGTATATCGGCTTCGCGGGCCAGGCCGTTCGATGCGTCCTGAACTTTACCCGCCCTGCTATGCTCAAGTGCCCAGCCAGAGGTCGGCTCAATAGTCACCTGCAAGGCCCGGCCTGATGCCTGAAAACGCCGGAAAGGTTCCTCAAGCAGTTCCCAGCGGTAATCGTGAATACCTTCGTGCGCCGGGGCAGGTTCAAATTTTTCCCACGTAAGGCCCTGAAGGCTTGACTGGCCGTCATTGATCTCGGCAATGGTCGAAATAAACTGAGGGTTTACTCCGTCAACGCCAAAATGTTTGAGCGGTTGCGCCTGGCCAGGGACAAGGCTGATAAGCGAAAAAAATGCGACCGACAGCCAACGAAAGGTTTTGTGCATAGCAATTTCCCCTCTCATAATAAGACGAAACGAGTTCCCAAAA
>CAYNSZ010000086.1:2684-2986 GCA_964400075.1 uncultured Planctomycetia bacterium | reverse complement strand
CGCAAACGCCAGACGCTTTAAGCCTTTAACCATTGGTAAGAAAGCGGTTTTTTGATACAATAGCGATATGAAAAAGCTTTACCGCCTCATAAAAATCCTGAAAAAAAAGCGGTTAAGCCTGGCGCTGGCAGAATCCTGCACCGCAGGCTACGCCTCATATCTTATCACCAAAGTGCCCGGCGCATCGGGAGTTTTTAAGGGCGGGGTGGTGGTATACAGCCTGGATGCAAAAAACAGACTCTTTAACCTGGCCCGGCGCTTGCTTAAGAAAACCCAGGGGGTCTCCGGCAACATTGCCCGCG
>CAYNSZ010000086.1:0-2640 GCA_964400075.1 uncultured Planctomycetia bacterium | reverse complement strand
GACATCGGAATGGCAATAGTGGGATTTGCCGGACCAGCCAGCAACAAAGGTGTTGCGGCCGGCACGGTGTATCTGGGTTTTGCTTCTGAAAGAAAGGTGACGGTAAAAAAAATCCTTATAAAGGGCACCAGAGACACGGTACGTAAAAAAGCAAGCCGGCTGTTAATCGATTTACTGTACGCCCAGATATCAGAAGACAGAGGACAGAAGTCAGACGGCAGACAAAAGACAAAAAAAACTAAAAAGCCTGTGGTCTGAGATCTAAAGTCTGTGGTCTGTAATGAGCCATGAGAGCATTTATCGCCATAGAACTGCCGCAAGAGATAAAAGACAGTATCACCAGTATCCTGGCTGATTTGGAACCCTGCGGACTTGATGGCAGGTGGGTAAAACCGGAACATTTGCATCTTACTTTAAAATTCCTGGGCAGTATAAGCGCTGAGCAGCTTCACAATGTCAAAGCGATACTAGAACAATGCGGCCGCAAGCATTCAAGGCTCCAAGCGCGCTTGGAGAGGTTCGGCTTTTTCCCCAGCGAACGAAGACCAAGGGTTTTTTTCATCAGCACCTCAGGCGAAGCCGAATTACGCGCTATTGCCGATGACCTTGAAGGCGAGTTGGAGCGGTGCGGCTTTGAAAAAGAAGGAAGGTTTAAATCCCATATTACCCTCTGCCGCTTAAAGTCCACAAAAAATATTGACGACTTACAAAAGAGGATTGCCACTATCAACCCGCAGGGAAACTTTCCGGTAAACGAAATTACCCTTTTTGAAAGCACCCTCACCCCCCAGGGGCCGATCTACGAAATCATCGCCAAAAGCGCTCTTGCCCCCTGAAGCATAGCCAAAGCCCAGAGCCCGGCAACCACATCGTCTCCCACAACTCCTATTGCCCCTTTACACCGTTCGATGGAGTCGGCAGGCGGGATTTTGAGCATGTCGAGCATGCGAAAGAGGAAAAAACCAGCCGGAATAAACAACCAATAGACAGCGGCGGGCAGGAATAAAAAGGTTATCAGCTGGCCTGAAAAATCATCGATTACGATCGGTGAAGCGTCCTTCTCTCCCAGTAGTTTTTCGGCGCGGCCTGAAACCAGGAAGGCGCACAGAGTACTGACCAGTGTCAGGATAAAAAAAACCAGCTTTGAAGGTATGAGCAGATACAGAAGCACCGCGGCCAGACACGAGGCCGAACCGGGACAGATTGGGGTATAGCCGATACCAAAAAGAGTAGCAAAAATAAGCGCTGTCTTATCCAAAAATGCTGACTGCCTCATAACTGGCTATCAATAAGTATGTAAATTGTAAATGTAGATTGTAATCTGTAAGTTAACAGAGTTGTATTGGCAATTTAAATCCGAAATCCGAATATCGAAATGCGAAACTAATCCGAAATACGAAATGAAGAAAATAGATACAGGTATATTATTTGTTTAAAACATTCGAATTTCGGATTTTCTTTGTTTGTTTCGGATTTCGTGCTTCGTGCTTCGGATTTAACATGCTCGCGTATTAACCCAAGTTGTTAAAGAATACATAACAGTAAGGAATGCTTTTTTGCATTACATTTTACATTAGAACGTGCGTATTGCGCGCCGATTCACCCAGAAATAGTAAACGCCGGAAAAAAGGGTGATGATGACGATATACCACATCATCAAAGGAATAAAAATCTGATAGAGAAAGACCACGGCTTTGCTCTGGGGGAAAACCGCCTTACTGATGAGCGCTACAAAGATGGTGCAGACTCCCGCGACCTGGGAAAAAGTCTTATGCTTGCCGAACCGTTTCGCCTCTAAGACCACGTTCTTACTCAGGCCATAGAGCCTCAGGCCCGTGATGATAAACTCCCGCAGCATTATCAGGCTCACCATCCAGGCATTGACCACCCCCAACTCCAAAAACGCGCAGAATACGCCGATGATCAGTATCTTATCGGCGATTGGGTCAAGCAACCGACCGAGGTCGGAAGTCAAATTTTTTCTCCGGGCCAGGAAGCCGTCTAAAAAATCGGTCAACGACGCAAGACAAAATACGACAAAGGCGACTGAAAGCGTAGCCAGACTGTTAGCCAGGATGAGGCCGATACAGATAAAAGCAAGCAGAATCCGCAGCAAGGTCAGTTTATTGGCTACATTCATGGTAATACACCGGCAAAAGGCTCTCCTGCCACAGAGGATTGCTCGAAAGCCATACAGCCGGCATGTGTTCTTCAGCCCCGCCCCATGAGTCTAAGGTGGCGGGGGTAACGGCTTGCCCGCCGTCGGCGGGCAGGTAACGAGGCCCGTTCTTTAAAATTCCAAATATCAAATCACAAAATCCAAATAAATCCCAAATCCAAAATTCCAATGATCGAAACAAAAACCGTTATGGTCATTGAATATTTGGAATTCATTTGGTTTTTGACATTTAGGCATTTGAGATTCACATTATTGGTTATTTCACTCGACACGTACAACCTAACCGTAGGACGATACGGGCATCGTCCTTCGCCGCGCTACGCTTGTTCACGCGACCCATTCGCCTAAGCTCAAGAAACCTTGAGCGTAGTCGAATGAACGTAACCTGAACCCAAAGACGTTACCCCCGCCACCTTAATTTTTTATACGGGCGGGGCCGCCTATGGCGGAAAATTGTGAAG
>CAYNSZ010000085.1:332-6197 GCA_964400075.1 uncultured Planctomycetia bacterium | reverse complement strand
TTGGCAAAAGTCCTGGAGATTCCAGGCGTCGACACATCGCGCACATCCACCAACCCCAGGCTGCTTTCCAAATATGCCGGTACTTTGCCTTCAAGGAAAGAGCTGATCAACTTCATGGTGGGTGGCAATGAATGGACGAAGGGGCCGATGACCGCTGCCGGGTTTAAAATCTTGACCGGCACTGCTCCTGCGTTTTTTAATAAGTACTGCTCGGCCAGGTATTTTGACCTTCCATAATCGCCGTCAATACCCCATGAATTATATTCATTCTCTTCGCTGGCAAGGGCTCCGGTACCGGCTAAGCCAATGGTTTTAACGCTGCTGGTATAGACAAACTGTTGGGCCTGGCAGCGGACTGCCAGACCATAGAGTATTTTGGTGCCTTCGACATTGACCCGATACAGTTGCTTTGGCCGCGGAGTCCACAGCGCGTGAATCGCCGCGCTATGAAACACATAAGCAACATCAGCCAGGGCATCAGCGTAGGAGGCTGGCTCAAGCAGATCGCCGATAACCAGCTCCACTCCCTGCGACGCAAGCAGCCTGATTGTCTGCGGCGACGCTTGAGGCCGCACCAAGGCGCGCACGTAAAAACCTTCTGCCAGCAGGCTCTGGGCAATCCCGAAGCCGACAAAACCGGTCGCGCCGGTAATAAAAACTTTTTCTCTGCTCATAGCATACCCTTACTCACGGTGATAGCTTAAACAGTACTGCGCTGATTTATGTTCAAAGGGACAACTCAGGCTGATGCCTTCCCGAAAAGCACCGCGCTCTCGGCTATGGGCCATAAGCAGTGCCCAGGGAAAAATACGGATAAACAAGTGCGGGCAAAGTGTCGATGAAAAATCAATGGAAAAACACTGGCCGGGAAAATGGTTCTGAGGACATCTGCCCTGGGCCCCGGTGATCGAAAGAGCAACCGGCATCAAAGCTCCGCGTTCGCGCCCAGCTTTGAGCTCGAAACTCACTTTACCCTGAGTGCCGGGGCATTGGGCAACCACCGTATCAATGTCTTTTCTCCACTTAAAATATCCTCCACCCTGGAGGGTAAGTAAATAGGGCAACGCGATATTGAAGATAAACGGGCAGAGGTTTTCCGGGAGGAGTCGGGCAAGGCTCGTCGCCTGTTTCGGCCAGGTGCGCAAGCAGCAAGAACAATCATTCAGCTGGGATAGGGCGAGTCCTGAGAAGTCAGGCAGATAATCACTTATCGTTCTTATCTTGGCTTGTGCAGGGAAACCAACAGTATAGCAGATATCAGTCCGGGGGTCAGGACAGCTGAAACGCATTACGCCTGGAGTGTCCTTGCTCCAAGAAATCAAAAGCCCGTGGTTGAGCAAAAAATATAAAGGGTAAAAAGAGAAAAATGAAGCAGGGCACAGTTGATTGTCTGCGGGAACCGTAAGCCGGTAAACCGTGCCGGCTGCGGCCATTTGACCGCGTATAAGAATAATTTTATCAATGGCGTCTTTAGGAAGACCTATCCGGCGCAGAAGTCTTTCAAGCAGATTAAGTACGCGCCTGGTCTTCTTGTATTGAAAGCCGACTGAATACCCTGAAGGCGTATCGCCGAAAATTCCTCCGCGGATGACGAACTCCTCAGGGTAGGGGTCGCCTTTCAGTTGGCCGTCATATAAAACCGAAAGCAGGTAGGGGTAGAGCCAATAAAAAACCTCTAAATCCATGCCGGGGATACTGAAAGCACCCTCGCGGTACTGTTCCTGGCCGCGGCGATGGTATCCACACCGCTTTTTGCATGAATCAACACAGATACTGACGCTATTAATTTTGTCCTTGCTTTCCATTTCCACCGTGGATGTGCACCTACTGCTTCAGGAGCCGCAGAAATCCTTCTGCTAAATCCTCAAACCGCAGATCAAAAAAAGTGGTTGATTCATCAGAGCCGCCGCAGGCCAGACAATTTACTTTCTCAGCCAACGCACGCCAGGCAGCGCGGATATCATTATTTCTGATTTTTACCGCGAATTCCGGACGGCCGAAGGTGGCCGGGCAGGGATAAAGGGTTTTATCGGCGTCCAGCCAGCAAATCAGCCGGCCGTGCTTACAGGAGACAATCCCTGCCGTCTGAGCCAGGCTGCTGCGGTAGCCGATCTCGGCAAAATCCAGAGGCCAGTCAAGCGATTTGCGCAGGGAATTAAAACTGTTGCTTACCGGATACCCTTGCTTTTTTAATTGGATAAGCAAGCGGTAAAAATCTTTGATTTCGGTGGAGCTTAAATCGCCGCTGCCAACGGATTTTGTGTTATCGGCGCCGGAGACGCAGGTGACGCAGAAAGAAATGTAAGTCCTGAAGCGCTTGCCCAACTCCAAGAGATGCATGAGCGAGTTTCGATTGCTCAGGCTTTCCCTAATCAGGGAAGCGTGTATTTCGAAGGGGATTTTTGCCGCGTAGGCCGCTTCCATTCCGGCGATGACCTTTTCATAGACGCCCGTGCCGCGGGTCAGGGAAACAACCGCTTCGTTGCCGTCAAGGCTGAAACTGATCTGATCGACGCTACGCAAAGCATCGATTCTCTGGCTCACCAATAGGCCGTTGGTAGATATCCGGCAATAGCGCCCCCGGGCCTTGATATAAGAAATAATTTCGGAAAGATCGCCGCGCAAGAGCGGCTCTCCTCCCTGCAGTAGAAATATTCTCGTTCCTAAGCTAACGAATTGATCAATGAAGCTTATAATCTCTCCGGTGGTATAGTCTGCCGGCGCCTGATTTTGCTTGCGGGCATAGCAAAAGGGACAATGCAGATTACAACGGTTGGTAAGACCTATTGATACCATCAGCGGCAGCCGCCGGCGAGTTACTTTATACTTCAGGGCATGGTAAAGAATGAACGCCCCGTTGATAAGATGGTTTATTTTCATGGAGTTGTTTTCCGACGTCGCTGCGCTCGTCGGAATCTCGCCAAATACGTAAATAGAGGTGCTCGACCGGCCGGTTGAAACCTTAAACCTTCTTACGAGCTGCTTTTTCTGGGCACACCCAACAAGCTCAGGAAAAAAGAGGTAAAGATGGTCTGGATACCTAGGATCATAAGCAGGAGTCCGATAAGCGCAAGCCGTGCATGATCAAGCGGCCCAAAATCAGTTCTTACCCATTGGATGAAGATGGAAGCGCTGGGAATAAATCCCAGCATGAAGCTCAAAAGGCCCAAGCCGATACCCTTTTCCAGGTTGAAGCGGCGGTAGAAACGCTCAAGCAACGCATCGCTCTCAAATCCTGCCAGCCAGCTGTAGGTCTTAGCGCAAAGGCCTAAGGTTATGATTTGATATCCCAGCAGAGAAAAAAATGCAAAAAAAATCATGGCGTGGATATCAAAGCGGTGGCCCAAGATGACCAATACGCCGAAACCGGATAAGAATAAAGCCAGGAGCCCTCCGCCAAAACAAAACACCCCCGGCACCAGAAACAGCCAACGCGGGCTAAACAGGAGCATGAACCGGACATGCCTCCAGGCATCAGAGAGCGGCTCTAGTTTTGACCTGCCTTTGCGTGGATAATAGGTGATAGGCAACTCCCGTATGCTCAGCTTCTCACGCAACGCAGCCACGATCATTTCCGAAGCAAACTCCATGCCCAGAGTTTTTAACTGAAGTTTCTTGAGCGCAGCCAGCCGCAAAGCCCTGAAGCCGGAATGAGCGTCGGAGATGCGAGCGTTAAAAAAAATATTCAAGATCACGGTGAGTATGGGATTGCCGATATAACGGTGAGAGAACGACATGGCGCCTTTACGCATTGTACCCTTGAAGCGGGAACCGATGGCAAAATCAGCGCCTTCATCGAGCGCGCGGATGAGCTGCGGGGTTTCAGCAAAATCATAGGTGTCATCAGCGTCTCCCATGACAATATACTCTCCCCGTGCCTCTTCAATACCCTTCAGATAGGCTGCGCCGTAACCCTTACGTGGCTGGAAAACGACCCGCGCGCCGAAGCTTTGGGCGATGACAACGGAGGCGTCGGTTGAACCGTTATCAACCACGATAACCTCGCCCTCAAGGTGATGAGCAGACAAAGCTTTTTTGGCTTTTTCAACGCATATACCAATGGTATCTTCTTCGTTTAAGCAGGGCATAATCACCGAAACCCTTACCTCAGCCATGACTTTCTCCCTATCATCTGGCACCTCGTATCTAACCTCACTACCCTCTCCATGTCCACGGGAAGTAGAGAGTACAGAGGAGAGAGTAGAGAGTTCTATGTTGTCTCATCTCTCTGTACTCCCTACTTCCCGCCGAAGGCGGGACCCCGCCGAGACAAACTCACGGGCGGGGCTTTCTCTCTACTCGCATCTATTCCCAGCGTATCCTATAAACAAAAATCCCAGCCTTCTCATCAGCGATAAACGGCTCAAAAGAGTTGAGGCCGAACCCCTCCATGAAGAAAAGCCGGCTTAAAATGCTTTCACCGAGAGTTTCCTCAGAAAACCCCACAGACCGCCACCCATCGTAACCCTCGATAATGATCGCTCCCGATTTAAGCTCTGCCGTATCAAACCGATAACGGTTCAACGTTTCTCCATCATACAACAGGGTAGTCTTAAAAGTTTTAAATTTCTTTTCAGCGTAGTTATAGATTCTGGCCCGGAAGGTATCCTGCTCAAAGATTATGCCGTTGCTGAAATAAATAGTATTGCCAGTATCGCTCCATTTACTGGGCTCGGGATGATAGATCCAGCGCTGGGAAAGAATATCATTCTTCTGGTCTTTGGTCCTGGCTTGTCGCGCAGCTTCATACAGCGACGCTGCTTGTTCTTCCGATATCCTGAATAATTCCTGCATGCCGGCTACCACTGCATGCATAGGTTTATCTTTGAAACGCAGGGCATAGACCATGGCAAAATTCCAGTTGGCCAGGAAACTGGTGCCGCTCATCTGGTACAGCATGTCCTTATCCACCACCAGATATGCCGGCGCGGGCTTTTTGGTGAATACCGCTTCTCTGATGCGGCTGGTAAGTTCCGGGGGGAGGCCATGTTGAAGCGCTAAAGCCTCAAAACCGTTGAGGTCAGTAGCGAGGATTTCCTGGAGCAAGGCCACTGACCGGAAATCATCCTTGAGAAAATCCTTGATCTCATCAAAAAGGGAGTCAGAGGAATTGTTGACCATCCGCAATATCCTCATTGCCCGCTCTTCATCGGCGCTTAAAAATACCTGCGCCATCCAGTAGGCCAAGGGACGGTTCTGAGTCTGCGGGTCAAACAGGACGCGGCGGCGCGAGATTTCCTTAAACCAGTTACCATGCTCCCACCAGGCATTGATAACCGCATCATCTTCTGTCCTTTGGCCGAGCTCAGTAAGCATGTTCCACCAGCTATCGTTGACCATAGGAGCCTGCATGCATGCCCGTACGTCAGCAGTCCTGATGGTGGAAAAAACCGCAAAGCACAGGGCCGCGGCAGCGATACCCGCAACAGCCCAGCTCATCCAGGAACGGCGCAAGACCATAAGCCTTCCCGCGGCATAGGAAAGTAGCTGACTGAAAGCCTCAGCGCAAAATATTCCCAGCGGTATGGATAAAAACAAGATGAACCGTATGCCGCGCAGGCTGATAAAAAACATGCAGAACATCCACAAGATGAGTAAAAGTACTGCCGGCCCGGTTTCAGTGCGGCGCTTCTGTATATACAGCCACAAAGCTCCGGCAAGGGAAAAAATAAACAATGGCCAGCTCATGAGATGAAAGGGGATATTGAACACCGTGCCGGGCTTGAGCTCTGAAACCGTAAAATAGACGCTCGGCCAGATGGAACGGTATACGGCCTCGCCCAAGAAGCTATTGGCGAAAATTTCCCTGATCAGATGTGGAAACGGCTCAGTTCCTGCAACCGCTCTACACAAAAACTCGCTCGC
>CAYNSZ010000085.1:0-313 GCA_964400075.1 uncultured Planctomycetia bacterium | reverse complement strand
AAGAAAAAAATACCTGCCGAGACCAAATATGTCTTAAGCGCCCTGGTTAACGCGGGCCTGTCCCTGCGATAAAGCATCAGGCTGTGAGCAATATTGGCGATAAAAAATACCAGCGCCACCACATAGATAAACCACCAGCCTACCCAGGTAAAAGCGAACAGGCAAAGGAAAAAAGCGCCGAGTAATGAGAGCAGGCCACTCCTGATGATTGAGCGCGTTCCCACGCCGGCGGCCAGGCACCAAACTACCAGTAGCGGCAAGAGCAGGTTTAAGACATCAGTATCGAACCAGCCGGCGCAGCTGCGGTCAATAA
>CAYNSZ010000084.1:0-6200 GCA_964400075.1 uncultured Planctomycetia bacterium | reverse complement strand
TAGTTAGCCCCTGGGAACCGACATCGGACATAGATAAGGTATTAAGGGCAATATTATTATGGAGCTGCAGGGGGATAATGAAGATGCGGTGTTGTTGCGATAAGGTGGTGAGCATAAGCAGCCGGTCAAAGGCTGAATACACCCGGGGTTCTGCGGGCGGCGCCTGGGCCCGGTGCAAGCAATAGGCAAACAGCCCTGCCAAGAGCAGCAACCCCGCTCCAAACAGCAACCAGAAGCTAACGGAAAACTGGCTGCTGTCGCCTTCTCTCTTGCCTCTACCGGCCTTTCTCGAAAACAGCGTCCGCGCTGCCAACTCTAAAACCAAACATGCCTCCTCGTTTGGGCCAAGACAAACAGTGACCGCTGTATCGCTTGTATCAATTGAGGGCCGCACATACGGCAATGAAACATGACGGGGATCTAACAGCTTTCCTTCGGGGGTCAGCATAACAGCGTGGTCACCAAAACAACCGACAATACTGACTTGTGCCTTGGAGCCAATTGGCACAGTAACACTGGAGCCGCCTTCATCGAGATTCACATTAACTGCCAGAGAGGGTACACCAAAAATATCGGTCATATTTTCTGTCCACTCTTTCGGGTAAGGTTTAAAAGCGCAGGCAGGAATGATGACTGCCTCAATACCTTTTGCCTGTATGGAGCGCCTCGTCGATTCTTCTCTTTTAAACAAGTCAATAAAAGACTCTGCCTCAGCGCAAATCGCGGTAAATAAAGATATTCCTCTATAGGTACCGATGCGTTTTCTAGGATTCGGATGGTGAAAATCCTGAACATAATCGATTGTTGCCTCAGATGTCACCAGACGATACGGTTGCTTTGGCACTAACTGGCTCGGTGGTGTCGGGTGTTGGAGCGATAAAGGACTGGGGAAGGCAAATCCCACTCCCGCTACACCTTTGGCAAGTGCCGCGTCTACACTTACCTTAAACTCATCGGGCTTGTACTGACAAAATTGGGGAAAATAAACAAAAAAGATAACCTTCTTTGGATCGTAAAGTCTCGTTAATACATTTATCCATTTATCTATTCTTTCGTTTTTGGGGCCGTGGCACTGTATTCCACAGATAATAACCCGCGCACTTTTCTGTCGCAAACCATGCGCAAATAGCGGCCCGGCAAGCTTACGCCCCAACCAATTCACAATACCCAGCACCAACAATAAGCTACCAACACCCAGCAGTATTCCCCAGCTGCCGGCCATGCCGTTGCTATCAGATAATTTATCCTCAGGCGCTTGTATAGCAATCCTGTATTCATTGCCCAAACGCATTACATGCTGTGCTTGGATTTTGACAATTTGAAGCGACAATACTTTTTCCCCTCCAAAGACTTCTTCAGCCTTGCGCTTCTTTGCCGGTAAATATCCAAGCAAAAGGTCGGTCTCGCTACAATGAGGCGTCTGGCCAATGAGAACTACCACAATCTTACCCGAATCTTCCGGCCGCACGTATCCAATTCCAGGCTGTTCTGTCCCGGCACCCAGAGACCCGCTCACAACAATAAGTCGTGGCTCACCGACCAGGGTTCTAAGGCTATTCGGTTGAGTGAACCCTGTATCAACACCTAATGCGTTAAGAAGCTCAAGCAAACGTATGAAAGCAACCAAATTGCCCCCGTTCTTAGGCAATGGTGCCTCTTGCCAATACAGTGCTCCTGTTTTTCTGTTATCGCGGCCAAGCGGACGAACAGTTTTAGGATTAAAATTGAAGTCAATGGGATATCGTAAAAGTCGTGAAAACACGCTAAGGGTATCCCCTTCATTCATTCTCGCGGAAAGATTATCTCCCTCGCCTTTCTTATCTGAAGAAGCATCCAGCGAAAACGCGCAGGCCAGAAGCGGCAGAGAAAGCGCAAGTAGAGATGCCGCAAGCAGCCAGCCGCCAGCCATCTCCTGGCTATCTGTTGCTGAGGTGTCAACTGCCAATTGACGAAGTATATTTTGAGCTCCGCGATCGCCTTTCTCTGAAGCTTTTGTTAAAATAGCTATTGTCCGAAGACTGCGTCTCATAAGATATGAATCAACTTCCTCAAGAGTATAAAGCTTACGTGGAACAAGCCCTTCTTTTTTAAGTTCTTCTTGTGCTTGAAAAAGTTGAAATTTCATTCCGCCTGAGGCCCGCTTTCTTTCCCTATTGGCAGCGTAAGCAAGCAATTGTCTTAGACATCCCACGAAACGTCTATTCCAAATTCCGTAATTTAAGGGGTTAATATCCCATGCGGTAATCTCGCGAATGCCTTCGAAACTCGCCTCGACTATGCTTTCCACGTCAACAAACTCCGTGCCATTTGTTTCGGCATCACTTAACGCAAAATAAATACGGACCGGCCTCTTAAATGAGCCTAAAAACTCAAGGAAGTCAGGCTTTCGCAACTCTTCTCTTAAAGTGCGGATGAAAGCAGGGTGCAATATCTTTACCTCTTCATGAGACCATCTGTCAAGCGCATCGGCGATAAGTTGGGCATCTTGACGGGTCAATTCGTGAATCTCTTTCACCTGAAGAAGCACCTGCCCTGACGACCTGTTGTCGACGCTGGCTCTCAAAACAGGAATACGGTCTTTTAAAAACTGGGTATCATAAATATTAAAATTCTCCCGTGGCGCGGTGGCGCCGGTTACCACTCTATCCGCTGAAGCTGCTCCTTGGCTTTCCGCTTCTTCCCCTTGGCTGGCGCCGCCATAAGTGAACTTCGCGAACAGAAACACCAGCAACAACAGAAAAAACAATCCCAAGAATATCGCCCAGCCAAAGACACCATTCGACTCATCCGGCGAGTGAGACCCGGCAGGATTGTCGCTGGGGTTTGAAACATCCGAAGCATTATCTGCATGCCGAAGCGCCATAGCCCTGTCAAGATACCCTGCCAACATCTCTCTTGTTCGGTCTCCTGAAGAATCGGCATCGCTGATGCTCTCGCTAAAAATCCCCAGAGTCCTGCGTAGGCGCACGGTCACCAGGTCTTCCATTTCTTGAGCGCTGTACCAATGCCCGGCTTCAATATTATCAGTGCGCAAAGCATCGGTATTAAGGTGGGCCCGGAAATGATGCGACCGCCCACGCAGCTGGTAAAAAATAGAAAAAATGAGCTGATGGCCTACGCCGATAAAACGCGACTGCTCCGGGCCAAGCCTATTCTGCGGCCTGATCTCTAAATAATCTACTGAACTCCCTTCAGGTCTATAGGTTACGACTGCTACCCCTTCAACATCAAGACGGTCCTGGCCGTTGGTGGCGGGGTCGCTTATCGCAAAATAGATGGAACAGGGGTATCCCTGAAAATTATACTGCATGGCTTCATGCGTACAATCCAAACGGCTCTGGAGCATCGCGTGGATGAAATCGCGCTTATGTCTTACCGGCGGCCGTCCCTGGTAGTCATACCATTCACAAAGCCTGCTCATCACCTGCTTATATTCCGGGGAATCGCGTATAATCTCTGAAGCAAGACAGACCCGCACGGTCACCTGCCCTTCGCCTAAATGAGGGACATTTTTTCTCAGCACTGCTATGCCTTCGGTATAATAAGACCGGGGGGAGAGCGCGATTGGCCCGGCCACCGCAAGATTATTCCCGTGCCTATCGTGATAGGGGAATTCCGGATGCAGGTCAGTAAACCACCGGGGATGCGCTTTGTCTAAAAGCTTGACCATAAACTTATACCGGCTTGTCTGCGCCATTTCGATGGTTATCTTATATACACCTGCCTGAGGCGCTCTGCAGATATCGGATTCCCGGGGCTTCCAGGCATTGAAGTCTCCCGCGATTCCCACCCATTCTATGGCAGCTTTCGCAGGCAGCCCAGGGGCTGCCTGGGCTTCATAATCCGCGGGGTTGAAAATAAACTCTTTTACTATCCCCGCGGCATTTGACGCGTTATCCTTGCCGCTCCTATAAGAAAACGCGCAGGCCAGAACCGATAGGGAAAGGGAGAGCAAGATAAAAGACGCAAGCCACCCATCAAATATAAAGGCATTCGATCTATCTGTAGAGTTGCTTCCTAACCCTCCCAATATCTGCGCTGCTTTATGCGCGGCTTGGGTTAAGTCGGCTGCAACGCTCCCCTGATACGCTCCTGCGGCTTGCGCCTGTTTTGAAAGTATGACCACTCCTTTTTGTTTACTCAGATTGCCACGCACATCTTCCCATGCGGCAAAATGAGGATTTCCTTCACGGTAAGCGTCTAAAATATACCCCTCTGCTTGAACCTCCTCCACCCATACATGCACGCCATCAGAGACAACTTGCACTTCAAAGCCGGTCAACAGCATCAAAGCCGCAAGTTGAATCCCATGATTATCGCATGCCCCTCGCTCTTTCCATTCGCGCCTGGTCTTAAGTACAAGCTGTTCAGCTAACTGAAAACTTTTGGTGCCGGGTATGACAAACCGTTTCTTTGCTTCAGGCTCCTCTTTGATGCTAACCGCTTTCTTGGTGTATTTCGATTGCCGAATCCGCGCCGCTCTGTAGATACCAAGAAATAAAATTGCGGCAGCTGCGATTATCAATACCGCAACTGCAGCTTCCCAGCCACCAATCACCGCGCTGTTTTCGGGATGATCTTTGCTCTTTGTTTGGCCTTTAGACGAATCATCCGGCTTATTAGTGTTAAGATGCTCAAGGCCGGTGGGAAAGTTGATGGTATATTTAGGCTGGGGTAGAAGCTGTATGAGTGAGATCAAAAGCACAACTATGCCGATAAGCGCGGCAAGGTCATGGTGGTGAAAGCTGATACTGACGATGATAACAAGTAAGGCTGCTCCCCTTGCCCATTTATGAAGCTGAAAAAGCCAGAGCGCAAGAAGAGCGATGATAAACATCGCAAATACCTCCCCGCTATTGAGCGCGTGCGAAACTGCAAGAGATTGCCGGGCGACGAGGCGGTGGTTATCTTTATCGCTTAAACTCCTGGCTAAAACGCTTGCTATGCCCTGCATCCAGGGGGACGCTAATACCCACCGCGTTATCTTGCGCAAGTCATCGAATCTGGGGCCCGTGGGCGTATAGGTTAAAAAGCGGTTTACCTCGCCAATATGGTTAACGGACAGAAGGTCAATTAACTTATAGAGAAAACCAGGATCATAGTAAGGGCCGGCTGAATCAGGCAGCGAAAGCATTACCAGGCCGTCTTCAATCAAACTCTTAAGCTGAAGGCTCAATTTTTTCCGGTTGTGGCTGTTATCGCCCGCCACCAACGCTCTGTACTCATCATACTTTCTGCTATCGACAATAAGAAAAGCTGCCGGCGCAAGCGCTAATGACCGCTTAAAATACGGGTATGATGTTTGTCTTGAGCGGCCAGGGGGAAAGCGCACGCCGCTTACAGCCAGGTTGTTATTTACGGCGCTGTTAAAGTACCAGCTGGGATAAATCAGGATGCCCCAGTCATTTCCCCTTGTCTCATCCAGCCCGCTGTAAAGCACGGTATCCTGCGACTCCCGGCTGACATAGACAAGCTCCTGGCCATCAATCCCGGCGACTCTTCCACTGGCAATACATTCATCCATACCCTGCGGCTGACCCAGGTAGAAATAGCCCTCGTCTAAATAAAGATGGTCCTTGGTTTCGCCATCATGGGGCAGCTGGGAATGATTTTCAATAGCCTCGGCAAGCATCCTCGCCCGCTCAGCCCCCAAAAGCGGCGATAAAGCCTCAAGGAGTTCTCCCGGGGTATATAAATCAACGACGGCATCTATCGCTCGTCTCTCTTGCGCCGTCTGCGCGAACAAGCTTATAGGATGAGCGCCGGAAAAATCTACGCGGCCTTTTCTGACACCGATAATCTCGTCTTTGGCTTTATCGGAAAACTCAAAATCAGCATCGAGATGCCCTCCAAACATCAAGGCCCGCGCGTATAAGGAGTAATCTTCCTCTATCTCACAATTCGTCTTGTGGGAAGTCGGCATGACGCGGTTGGAAGTAAGCTCGGAAAAGGTTGCGGTAAGCGCCGCTGCCAGCTCATGCACGATAATCCTTCCTTGCTGCTCCTGCCGGCGCGCGAATATTTTTACCACTGAACGGCCGCTCCCCGGCGCGACCTGCCAGTATCCTTGATGCTTTAAATGATTGAACAGGTGTATTTCAAGCTCTACCCAGCCTAAAACGGCAATGATACGTTCATATAAAAAGCTGCGGCGGGGGCTTGAACTGAAAAAGTTGCGGACGATCACCGCGATTTGTGAA
>CAYNSZ010000083.1:5137-6236 GCA_964400075.1 uncultured Planctomycetia bacterium | reverse complement strand
GTCTGCTCAATTGAGAACTTCGATCCCATGGGCATCCATACCGGCGATTCGATTACCGTTGCACCGGTCCAGACGCTCACTGACACTGAATACCAGAAGATGCGCGACGCGGCGCTGGCCATCATCCGGGAGATAGGGGTTGAGACCGGCGGCTCGAATATCCAGTTCGCGGTCAATCCCCAGAACGGGCGCATGGTGGTCATTGAGATGAATCCCCGGGTGTCGCGTTCTTCGGCCCTGGCTTCCAAGGCCACCGGTTTTCCTATCGCTAAATTCGCGGCAAAGCTTGCCGTGGGCTACACCCTTGATGAAATACGCAATGATATTACCCAAGAGACGCCGGCTTCGTTTGAGCCGGCCATTGATTATTGCGTAGTCAAGATACCCCGTTTTACCTTTGAGAAATTCCCCGAAGCCCAGGATATACTGGGCATATCCATGAAATCAGTCGGGGAAACCATGGCCATCGGCCGCACTTTTAAAGAAGCTTTGGGCAAAGGGCTTCGCGGCCTTGAGATCGGCCATAGCGGCCTTGATAACAAGCTTGATTACCGCGCCATCCCGGATGAGAAAATACGCCTGCGCTTGACTGAACCGAATGCCTCACGGATTTTCTATATCAAGTACGCTTTGCAGAAAGGTTATACGGTCGATGAAATAGCAAGACTAACTTCCATCGACCCCTGGTTTATCGATAACCTCAAGCAGATCGTCGAGTTTGAAGACCAATTAAAGGCTCAAGGCGCGCTCAATAACCTCACCCGGGAGTTGCTGCTCCAGGCAAAGCAATGGGGTTTTGGCGATGCGCAACTGGCTGGTATCTTCGGATGCGCAGAGGTGGCGGTGCGAAATTATCGCAAGCAGCTGGGTATCGAGGCGTCTTTTAAACTGGTCGATACCTGCGCCGCTGAGTTTCAGGCTTACACCCCCTATTATTATTCAAGCTATGACCAGGAAGATGAAGCCCGCGTATCGTCAAAAAAGAAGATCATGATCTTGGGCGGAGGGCCCAACCGTATCGGCCAGGGCATAGAATTTGATTATTGCTGCTGCCACGCTTCGTTCGCGCTGAAAGAGCTGGGCTACGAGACCATCATGG
>CAYNSZ010000083.1:0-5127 GCA_964400075.1 uncultured Planctomycetia bacterium | reverse complement strand
CCGAGACCGTATCTACTGATTATGATACTTCCGATAAGCTTTATTTTGAGCCGTTGACTCTCGAGGACGTCATGAACATCGTTGATAAAGAAAAGCCCGACGGTATTATCGTCCAGTTTGGCGGCCAGACGCCGCTCAATCTTGCAAAGCAGCTGAGCGATTTAGGCGCGCCGATTATCGGTACCAGCGTGGAATCAATCGAGCGCGCTGAAAATCGCGATGAATTCTCGAAATTAGTCCACAGGCTCGGCATCAAACAGCCTGCCAATGGTTCAGCCCATTCAAAAGAAGAAGCGATTGCCATCGCCGGCCGTATCGGGTATCCGGTGCTGGTGCGGCCGTCGTTTGTTTTAGGCGGCCGAGCCATGCGCATTGTCTATGATGACGCCTCCCTGGCTGAATTTATGCGTGAGGCAAAAGAGGTATCACAGGAACAGCCGGTTCTGGTCGATAAATTTCTGGAAGACGCGGGTGAAGTTGACGTGGATGCGGTCTCAGACGGTGAAACCACGTTTATCGGCGGCATCATGGAACATATTGAGGAAGCCGGGGTGCATTCTGGGGATTCCGCCTGCGTGCTCCCGCCGCATACCTTAAGCGATGAGATTATCAATACTATCCGTACGATCAGCCTTGCCCTTTCCAAGGAATTAAAAGTAAAAGGTTTGATGAACATCCAGTTCGCCATCAAGAAGGACGTTGTCTACGTGCTTGAGGTCAACCCCCGGGCATCGCGCACCGTGCCCTTTGTCAGTAAAGCCGTCGGTATACCCCTGGCCAAGGTCGCGGCTAAAGTAATGGTGGGTAAGACCCTGGTTGAGCTGGGATGTATCGCTGAGCCGCAGATTAATCATGTGGCGGTCAAAGAATCGGTGCTTCCTTTTTCGCGTTTTTCCGGCGTGGACATCATCCTTGGCCCTGAGATGAAGTCAACCGGAGAAGTCATGGGCATTGATAGTTCATTCGGTAAAGCCTTCTATAAATCCCAGCTTGCCGCTAACCAGGGCCTGCCCCGTAAAGGTACAATCTTCATCAGCGTGAAAAATGACGATAAGCGCAATGTCGTTTTTATCGCCAAGAAGCTTTCCGACCTCGGCTTTGAAATCATCGCCACCAAAGGCACGCATAAGGCTTTTCGTTCCAACAATATACCGGCGCGGCTGGTAGGTAAGATCGATGAGGGCGACGCCAGCATTCTGGAAATGATCCGCGCCGGCAAGCTCCATCTTATCATCAATACTCCCAGCGGCAAACAAGGACAGTCTGACATGAAGCAGATACGTAACCTGGCAATGATGCACGGCATACCGTGTATAACCACTATCCAGGGAGCGCAGGCCGCGGTCAATGGCATTGAAGCGGTGATAAAAGAAGATTTTGACGTTCAACCGCTTCAGAAATACCTTGCGTAAACCGAAGCATTAAACAAGAGGCGCAAGGCGCCTACAAGCGGGCATTGGACAATGCGCGCAAGAGAATGTACAATAGGTAGGTTGTACGCAGGATTATCAGCCAGCTTTCGTGGCACGTCTTTAAGCCTATAACCTATGTGCGGGATTTTCGGTATCATTAACCACCAGGAAGCGGCGCGAATGGCGTACCTGGGTTTATACGCCCTCCAGCATCGGGGTGAGGAGAGCGCCGGGATAGTTGTTTTTGACGGCAAGCATGAACACTCACATAAAGGCATGGGAGTTGTGGGTGATGTGTTTGACGAGAAGACCCTGAAAACTTTGCGGGGCAGGCTCGCGGTCGGCCACGTGCGCTACTCGACCACCGGCTCAAGCTTTGAGAAAAACATCCAGCCGTTCATGGTGATTCATAAGCAGGGGCATATCGCTATTGCTCATAACGGCAATCTCACCAATACTCTTACCTTGCGCCGGGACCTGGAGGATAAGGGCTCGATTTTTCAGACTTCCATGGATTCGGAAGCTATTGTCCATTTTCTTGCTAAATCAAAAACCAAAGACCTTAAAGAACGGGTGGTTGAGTCCCTCAAGAATCTCCAGGGAGCGTATTCGCTGGTGATGATGATTGACGGGGTGCTGGTGGGAGCGCGTGACCCCCAGGGTTTCCGGCCGTTGTGTTTAGGTAAAATCGATGGCGCCTATGTACTCGCGTCTGAGACCTGCGCCCTTGATTTAATCCAGGCTGAGTACGTAAGGGAAATCGAGCCGGCAGAGGCAGTGTTTATTTCAAAAGACAATACGCTGGAATCAATGCCTCTTTGCCCTCAGCAAAAGCATGCCTTTTGCATTTTTGAATATATTTATTTTGCCCGGCCCGACAGCAATATTTTCGGTAAAAACGTTTATCTGGCCAGGAAAGAGCTGGGACGCAGGCTTGCCCGGGAATGCCCGGTTTCCGCCGATCTGGCCATGCCGATCCCTGATTCCGGTAATTACGCTGCCATGGGCTTTGCCGCTGAGTCAGGGATTCCTTTTGAGGTCGGCATGATCCGCAACCACTATGTGGGCAGGACATTCATACAGCCGTCCCAGGATATCAGGGATTTCCGGGTCAAGGTCAAGCTCAATCCTATCCGGGAGGTATTAAAGGGAAAGCGTATCGTGATTATCGAAGACTCAATCGTGCGCGGCACGACTTCAAAAAGCAGGGTGCGGACCTTGCGCGAGGCCGGAGCCAAAGAGGTGCATATGCGGGTGAGCTGCCCGCCGATCATTTCCCCCTGTTTTTACGGCATTGATTTTCCTACCAAGAAAGAACTTATCGCTTCCAAGGGCAGCGTTGCCTGGATACGCGATTTCATCGGTTTAGACAGCCTCCAGTATCTCAGTATGGAGGGGATGCTTTCATCCATGCCTTTTACGGCGGATGAATTTTGCACGGCCTGCTTCTCGGGTAATTACCCTACTCCTATACCGAAGCGAGCGTCTAAATATATCCTGGAACGAAAGAGGTGAAGCATGCCCGTAGGCGTCGGTTTTGACAATGAGCGATATCTGGAAGAACAGACCCGGGCGATTTTAGAGCGGGTAGAGCAGTTTGACAACAAATTGTATCTTGAGTTTGGCGGCAAAATTGTCTTTGACTATCACGCTTCGCGGGTCCTGCCCGGCTTTGACCCTAACGTCAAGATGAAGCTCCTGCAAAAGCTCAAAAATAAAGCGGATATTATCCTCTGTATTTATGCCGGCGATATCGAACGCCGAAAAGTGCGGGCTGATTTCGGAATCACTTATGATGTTGACGCTTTGAAACTGATTGATGATCTCAGGCGTTGGGAAATCAATGTGGTCGCGGTGGTGATTACCCGTTTCGAAGGCCAGCCGGCCGCTCAGATTTTCAAAAATAAACTCGAACGCCGGGGCGTGCGGGTCTACACCCACTCCTATACCAAAGGCTACCCGACGGACATCGACCTGATCGTGAGCGACCAAGGCTACGGTGCTAACGCCTACATCGAGACCGAAAAACCCTTGGTCGTGGTCACCGGCCCCGGCCCGGGCAGCGGCAAGCTCGCCACCTGCCTCTGCCAGTGTTATCATGAGTATAAACGCGGAGTGCGGGCAGGGTACGCTAAGTTTGAGACCTTTCCCATCTGGAATTTGCCTCTGAAGCACCCCGTCAATATCGCCTATGAAGCCGCCACAGCCGACATCAGGGATTTTAACCTCATTGACCCTTTTCATCTTGAAGCCTACGGTAAAACAGCGGTGAATTACAACCGGGACGTGGAGGCATTTCCCCTTCTTGAGAGAATCTTGGAGAAGATTACCGGCGCAGCGTCCTTGTATAAATCGCCGACTGATATGGGAGTAAACCGTGCCGGTTTTGGCATCATCAACGATTCAGCCCTGCAGGAGGCGGCCCGGCAGGAGCTCATCAGGCGCTTCTTCCGCTACCGCTGCGAGTACGTGATGGGTTTCGTGGATAAGGAGACCGTGCAGCGGGTCGAGTTATTGATGGAGGAGCTGGGGCTAAAGCCGGCCGACCGGGTGGTGGTGGCGCCAGCCGAGGAAGTGATACGCAAAGCTCAGGCGAAAGCCGCGACCGCTGAGGGAATATTCTGCGGCGCAGCCATTGAGTTGAAGGATGGCAGAATCGTGGCCGGTAAAAGTTCCGAGCTCATGCATGCCTCCGCCAGCCTTGTGCTCAACGCCATAAAAATCCTTGCCGACATACCGGATAAAATCCATCTGCTTTCGCCGAGTATCATAGAATCAATCGGTAAACTCAAGAAGGCTCTCGGCGGCACGAAATCGGTGCACCTGGACTTGGAGGAGACTCTGATCGCCCTGAGCATAAGTGCCACGACTAATCCGACCGCGCAGCTGGCAATGGAAAAATTAAAAGACCTCCAGGGTTGCGAGGTCCACACCACTCACATCCCTGCCCCCGGGGATGAGACCGGCTTGCGTTGGCTGGGCGTGAATCTGACTAGCGAGCCTAATTTCGCTTCCAAGAGCCTGTTTGTGGTGTAAGGCAATTATCCGCCTTCGCCTGAATGGCTTCGGGGGATTGCGCCCCCGCGGGGCCATTAGGGAAAGCGCAGGGGGCTCCATTTTGTGCTTGACCGCAAGTTTTGTTTTGTTATAGTGTATTTCAAGGGACAACGACGTCCTTCCTCAGGACGTCGTTTCGTATTTTAATCGACCCGCGTAAATCCCGCCGAAGGCGGGATGAATGCATGTCGATTAACCCCGCCTGAGTCATGGGAAATTTCCAAAGGACATTTCCCATGTATATAGCGAAGGCGGGGGGGCATAGAGAAAACGCGGCTTTAGTCCGAGGAGACTCATAGCGCCTGCCATCAGAGGGACAATGGCTAAATACATTTTTATTACCGGCGGAGTGGTTTCAAGTTTAGGCAAGGGTATTGCCTCAGCGGCTATCGGAAGGCTCCTTGAATCGCGGGGGCTTAAGGTCACCATCATCAAATGCGACCCCTACATCAATGTGGACCCCGGGACCATGAATCCGTTCCAGCACGGAGAAGTCTACGTTACCGATGACGGTGCCGAGACTGATTTAGACCTCGGCCACTACGAGCGTTTTACCAGCGCGAAGCTTAGCCGGGATAACAACATTACCACCGGAAAGATTTACTATTCAGTCATTACCAAAGAGCGCCGCGGCGATTATTTAGGAAAGACCGTTCAG
>CAYNSZ010000082.1:0-6249 GCA_964400075.1 uncultured Planctomycetia bacterium | reverse complement strand
TGCTCCGTGAAAATTTTCCAATCAAAATTTTCACGGTATACAGGCATCCCGGAAGGTAATCGACATGAATTCGTCATTACCTTTCAAACCCAGGACGAATTCATCCCGCCTACGGCGGGATTTAACCCGGTCGATTAGATGACCGTAAGAGCGGCAATAGTCACATTCTTGGGGATGATGACAATTCCGTTCTTAATACAATACGTGTCAGAGTCATACGAGTCAAGCTGTTTTTCGTTGACTATCCTGACCTGCTCGCCGATACGCACATTCTTATCGATGATGGCTCGCTTGATAATACTGCCTTTACCGATACCAAGGACGGGAATACCGGCGGCACGGTCGGCTTTAATAGCTTCAAGCGACTGATAGAAGTCATTACCCATGACTATCGAATCGCAAATATCCGCTCCTTCCCCTATCTGGCTGCGCAGGCCGATGACCGAACGGGAAATTTCGCAGCGGCGTAAGCATGAACCGTCGCCAATAACCACTCCCTGGAGCCGGCAGTCTTCTATTTTTGCCGGCGGCAGGTGCCGCGGCCGGGTAAAAATCTGCCACTGCTCATCAAAGAGATCAAGCGGCGGGCTGGATTCGGTAAAGCGCATATTTTCATCATAAAAAGATTTTATTGTTCCGATGTCCTTCCAGTAACCGTTATGAACGTAGGCATAGGTCCGGGTGCAGGGAATGGAATCAGGAATGACTTCCTTTCCAAAATCCGTCTTCTGGTTATTCAAAAGCATGTCTCTGAGTGTCTCCCGGTTGAATAAATAGATCCCCATCGAAGCCAGATAAAAACTCTCCCTGCCGCGGCGGATACACATACCGTTGACTGCTGCTTCATCCCGTGGCTTTTCCACAAAATTGACTATCCGGCTGTTTGCATCGACGCACATGATGCCGAACTCCTGCACTTCAGGCCCGGGCACGGGATTACAAGCGATGGTGATGTCGGCTTTTTTTTCTTTATGAAAATCGAGCAGCCCGGTAAAATCCATGGTATAGAGCTGATCGCCGGAGAGCACCAGTATGTATTTTGTTCCCGGATAATTAAAATGTTTCAGGCAGCGGCGCACGGCATCAGCGCTGCCCTGGAACCAATTGGTGTTCTCCATCGATTGCTCCGCGGCCATTATCTCCACAAACCCTTGCGAGAAGGCGTCAAGCTTATAGGTCCGGGTAATGTGCTTATTGAGTGATTCGGAGTTAAACTGGGTCAACACGTAAATATGGTTGCAGCCGGAATTGAGGGAATTACTGATCGGCACATCGATCAGCCGGTACTTGCCGGCAAAAGGGACCGCCGGCTTAGACCGGTCTTTGGTGAGTGGGTACAACCGGGTCCCCCGGCCGCCGCCCAAAACTAAACACAATACTTCTCTCATGGTCTCCTGCCTAAAACGGTTTTATATACCGCCAGGTACTCCGCGGCTGAACGTTCCCAGGAAAAATCGCAGCGCATTGCCCGCTCCATAAGCCGCTGCCAGCCAGCCCTATCCTGATAGAGCGCAGCAGCTCTGGCCATAGCTTTAAGAAAATCCTGCCGGGTATGCTTTTGAAACTTAAAGCCGTTTCCCGCGTTCGGGGAACTCGTGTAATCAACGATGGTGTCATCCAGGCCGCCCACCGCTGCCACTACCGGTATAGTACCATATTTTAAACTATAGAGCTGATTTAGTCCACAAGGTTCGTGAGAAGAAGGCATGATGAAGATATCGCTGCCGGCTTCGATTCTATGAGAAAGTTCATTGTCATAACCGATTCTTACTGCTACCTGCTCCGGAAAACGCCGGGCAAGGATTTTAAGCTTCTGCTGATATACCTCCTCGCCTTCACCCAAAAGCACCAAACGAAATCCCTCCTTTACCATCGCCGGCACTGAAGCGATGATAAGATCGATCCCTTTATTGGGAACAAGCCTGCCGATATTTCCCAACAATGGCGCCTCGGGAGCAGGCCGTAGGTTCATGCGCAGGAGCAGATCCTTTTTACAGAGGCTTTTGCCACTCGTGTCTGCGGAATCGTAATTGGCCGCGATGCAGGTGTCGGTTGAAGGATTCCAGATCCGGTAATCAACACCGTTGACAATACCGCATAGGTCAGCCTGCCTGGTTTTGAGCACGCCCTCGAGCCCGCAGCCGAATTTTTCCGTCAGTATTTCCCTGGCATAGCCTTTGCTGACCGTGGTTATAGCATCGGCTAAAACAATACCCGCCTTCATGAAATTAATCTTTCCGTAAAATTCAAAAATGTACGGTTTAAAATAGTCCGGGCCTATCCCTAAGTCAGTCAGGGCCTGCGGCCCGTACAGCCCCTGGTAGAGCAGGTTATGGATAGTAAACACAGTCCTGGTTCTTTGAAAAAAAGCGCTGGCTGGCTGCGGAGGTTTTACCAGAAAAATCGCCATGGCCGTATGCCATTCATTACCATGGATGATATCCGGTGAGTAGCGCAATACTTTCAGGCTCTCGAGCACCGCGCTTGAGAAAAAGAAAAAGCGGCTGGCATTGTCAGGATAATCTTTGCCCGGCGGCCCGTAAACACCCTCGCGGTCAAAATAAAGGTCGTTCTCGATAAAGTAAAAATCGGTGTCCTCATGCTTCAGGTGCCTGAGGCAAAATCCTATATCGCGAAAGCCAATACGTGCCGTGATCCTGGGTTCGAGTATCTGGGCAGCGTAGTTTTTTTCTCTGGTTGAGCGGTGATACGGCAGGAAAACCTTCACCTCCTGGCCGAGGCGGGAGAGAGCCTGAGGAAAACTTCCTGAAACATCAGCCAAGCCTCCGGTTTTGGCAAAGGGGACCGCTTCGGCGCTGAGATAAGCAATTTTTAACGACTCCATAGCCTTACCCCTTCTCTATGGCTTCCCTACCCCGGCGGCAGATTTCACGAGCGTACTCGGTCCAGATACCCTGGCCCCAGTAACGGAAACAGCTGGTCTGGGAAAGCAACAAGTACAGCAGGGCTTTTTTATAAGCGGGATTCTTTTCGGGTTGCTTGGTGTTGTCAAAACGCTCATGAAAAGCCGCGCTCAATTGATTGACCGGGTCAAGTACATTTTCGTAGCCTCTTACCCAGTTGCGGTCATTCGTCCAAGAAGCTTTATCGAGATGAAAACCTCTATCGCTTGCTTTAATTTTCTCAATCGCCGCATCTGCCGCGCCCGGGCCAAGGCTATCAACTGCCTGCCAAATCCGATGCTGTGAGACCGGCTGAAGCGGTATAAAATCTTTTTCTTCTATCCCCTGTTTTTGTATCCACTCAAGATACTCGGAGCCGTTCATGCCCACGACGCCGCTGGTGCCGATTTCACGGTAAGCTTCCAGATACTTCGGCGGAAATTCATTCATGATGACCCCGCCGTTTTCGCCGTCGCTTATCTGCACGACAAAGGGCGGGATTGATTTTCCCGCCAGGACCTGGCGACGAATACTCTTAGCCTCATAGTACGGCTGCATCTGCCCCACCAGTTTTGTGTCGGACCCTTGTGTCTTAATGAGCGCGGCGATCTCTGCCTGCTGACCCTGGGAATTACGGGCGATGAGCCGATGCGGAAGATGAGGCCTGGTTATCCTGCTGCCATCAAGGTTTTCAACCGTATGTTCCTGTACCATGAGCCAGCGGTACCCACACTCTTTCAAGGTCTTTACGTACTCGAAACAAACATCAGGATGTATGGGCAGGTGCATTTCAGGCGCAGAAAATCCTCTGACCCCACCGAGCGCTTCAAAGCCAAAGAGGGAAGCGAAATTTTCCTGCCAGGCGCGTATGTGCAGCCGGATGTCCGGGACCGGGGTTGAAGAAACAACCGCGTGCGACCACATCGTACCCAGCCATTCGACATGCGGCTGATAGCGGGTATTTCCGGTGATAGCTTTTAGCTTTTTTATTACCCTGCCATGTTCGATTTCCTGAAGGCCCCAGAGGAGGTTACCGGAATAATCAAGCATGATGCGGGGATGTTTATGCTCTTTAACCAGCTCATGCATAAAATCCGACATCCGCTCATAGCAACGCAGGAATACCGGCGCGTTATGGTTATCCCCCATCTCTGGATGCGCGAGCATAAAGGAGAGATTGCTGATGAGAGAAGCGGCACGCACATCATCGGTGCTTGCCGGTATGGTCGGCTGGTGCATATGAAGGGCGATGCCAAAGCAGGCGTTCAGGCTGTCAAAGTCAAGACAAGAGCCGGTTATGAAACGAGGCGAAGAGGAGGCCAGCTGGGCACAAATCCTTTCTTCATTACCGCAAAGGACAGGATAAATCCTGGATGTGTCAGGCATTGTGCTTAATGGTGACTGAAGGCGCGGGGGCGGGAACTTTGTTGCTCAGATAGTAGTTGGCGCAATCCATGTCGGAAAAAATATTGTCAGACAATTCTATGGTCTTAAGCCAGGTTGCGTCGATTGAGCCACTCTGAATATCAGCGTAGAGACGGTTAAACCTTCCGATATGGGCGGTGGTACGCTTGTGGGCGTAAGAAACCATGGTTCCGGTCTTCATGATAAATGCCCAGTCGCTTGCCTGGGCGAGCAGCAATTCCCGCGCGGCCTGATTCAATGCCCGCCGCATAAGGTCTGATTTTGGTTTCTTAAGATGACTTGAAAATTTCCTTACCAGCTCCTGCATGCGGCTTCCGGCTTTATGCAAATGCCGGTAGAGCCAGTCGTTACTGCCTTCAATCCAAACCTCATTATATCCTTTGTACCCCCAGCTTGAGGCCGAAGGCATGACCATTTGATTGGTAGGATACTCGTTCAGATACTCCGAGGGCGTAATCATAGCCACGGTATTCTGGTCATAGCAGATTTTTCGCGCCAGAAACTCTATCCACATCGGCCCCTCAAACCACCAGTGCCCGAAAAGCTCCGCGTCATAGGGCGAAACGATGATCGGTCTTCTGTCCATGTGCGCCGAGAGATGCTGAATCTGCTTTTCGCGGTTATGCATAAAATTACCGGCATGTTGTGCCGCTTTATGACGAGCCCAGTCAGGAATGTAAGGCTCTTTGGACGCAGTATCGCCGGTGATGCGCCAGTACTTTAAGCCGGTATTGATACGGAATCCCTGCGGGTGGATATAAGGTTTTATATAGTCATAATCAAGTTCGTGGCCGATATCCTTGTAATACTCGCGGTAATCAGGGTCGCCGGGGTAGCCCTCTTTGGAACTCCACACCTGCTTGGATGATTCCCAGTCCCGGGCAAACGCCGCGACCGCCGTTGGGCAATACAC
The DNA here is from genome assembly GCA_964400075.1 of uncultured Planctomycetia bacterium. GTDB lineage: Bacteria > Omnitrophota > Gorgyraeia > Duberdicusellales > 4484-171 > JAFGHG01. Next base: position 1,008 of record CAYNSZ010000082.1, on the reverse strand, counting down.
CGGAGCATACACGCTGTAGCGGGGAACAGGGTCGGCATACAGGATACCGTGGGAATCCACAAAAAAGTACCTGATACCGGCTTCCTTAAGCAGCGCATCGACGCCCGGATAGTAACCGCATTCAGGCAGCCATATTCCTTTGGGCGGACGGCCAAAGGTCCGGGTATAGTGGTCGACGCCGACGCGGATCTGAGCGCGGACATCTGAAGGATTGATATTAAGTAGCGGCAGGAACCCGGGCGTAGCGCAACAGGGGATAACACCAAGATATCCCATATTCTGGAAATTCTTGAAGGCGGTTATCAGATTGCCGCCGTACTTGTTAAAAAACAACTCTTTTGCTTCATGCAGGCGGCGATGATACATCAGGGCAACGCCGTGAAAACGGGTATCGGAACCGGTACGCTCCAATTCCTTCTCGGCCAATTCGATCAGCTTATTGAGGTGCCGGCGGTAGCGTTCCTGGAGGAATGAGTCTTTCAGCATCGAGCACAAGGGAGGCGTCAAAGACATGGTCAGACGAAAGTCCACGCCGTCATGGATGAGCCGCTCCATGACCTCAATCAGGGGAATGTACGTCTCGGTGATGGCTTCGTACAGCCAGTTTTCCTCAAGGAAATACTCCTCCTCGGGATGGCGGACAAAAGGAAGATGAGCGTGCAAAACCAGGCACAGATAGCCTTTGGCTTGAATATTCATGAGTGCTTATTTGGGGTAGATCGTGCTGCGGTTAACGTAGGTATAGATTTTCCTCTGTTCCAGTTTATCGAACGACTGCGCCAAGAATTCTAAAGGAATTCTTCCGTCCGGCAGCAAAAAGCGCATGGAAAAAGTTCCGTCGGGCCGCAGCGCGACGCGCTTGTCAGCAAGCCAGACGCTGGCATCCGACTCAGTGCGTCCATAGACAATCAGTTCAGTATTAAGCTCGAAAAAGAACGAGCGCGGTTTCAACTTCTCCTGCAAGAATTCACTTGCGCCCAACGACCCGGCGACATGGCCAGGCCGCGG
>CAYNSZ010000081.1:0-6270 GCA_964400075.1 uncultured Planctomycetia bacterium | reverse complement strand
CGGCGGTATTTAGACGAGCCCGGGCTGTTTCTTATTCAGGAAGAGCAAAGTGAATATTTTTTAAGGGCGCGGGCCCGGGAGGTTTCGTGACCCCGGGGGAGTACCTGCAGGCATTCCGAGTGAATCGATTAAAATAAAGTTAATGCAAGCTTAGTTTTTTTGCTATAATATTTGATTATGGACAATAAACGCCGTTTAGTGAGGCTTGATGTCGGCGATTTCCTGGAAATCAGGACGCTTAATGAGGTGGGTAAGGTCCATCAGGCTAGGAGCAAGAACTTCAACTTAATGGGTGTTTGTTTTTCCTGTCATATGGAATGGCAGTGCGGCCAGGTTTTGCTTATCGACTACTTTATACCCGAGGAACTTGATTCGGTGCGGCTTAAGATGGTCGTTATCTGGTCTGAGTTTGTGAGTCCGGAAAACGGGTATTTTTGCGGCGGCGAAATCGTTGAAGTCGAAGCCTCAAAACAGGATAAATTCGCGCACTATTACCTTAAGAAGTTGCAGGATAATTTTCTTTAAATAACTACCACCCTTAGATATCCCGTGACTCGTTCGGTACAGCCTTCCCACGCATTTCATTGCCGCACCCGACACCAAAGCGGCCTCCATCGTAACCTGTTTACGCATGAAACGAAAGCGCTTTTCCCTCGCCTGAGCCGTACCCCGGGGATATAGTTATTTTCCTGTGCCGGATGCTCTGCGGCTTGCCCCAAGGACTGCGGCCCTTTACGGGATGAAGGCGCACAATAACAAGGTATTCATCATGAGAGGCGATTTAGAAGGCGTCAATCAGATTCCAGCCCTGCGTTCCCCCCAGGTAGTTGTGGTAGAAGCGTCGGCAGGGTCGGGTAAGACCTATGCCCTGGCAAAACGATATCTCCAGCTTATTATTCACCCTGCGTTAAGCCCCGAATACAACCCCTTACCGGCAATCCTTGCCATTACCTTTACCAACAAGGCGATGATTGAGATGAAAGAGCGAATAGTTAGCTTTCTAAAAAAAATAGCCCTTGATGCTTTTGCCGGTAAAGATGAAGAGCAGGAATTGCTGGGTCTTTTGGACATGTCGAAAAAGCTGGCCCAGGACCGCGCCAGCCGCATTATGGATACCATTATCCAGCATTATAATAACTTTCAAGTTAAGACCATTGACAGTTTCATCAATACCCTCCTCTTAGGCTGTGCCTTGGCCATTGAGCGTTCCGCCCGTTTCAGCATTAAGCGGGACTACCGGGAGCATCTTTCCTACTGTCTTGACCTGGCAATAGAGCACGCGCACCAGAGCAAAGAAGTGCGTACCTTTTTGGAAGAATTCTTGCAGCACTATCTCTTCGTCGAGAACCGGAGCGGCTGGTTTCCCAAAGACGATATTCTGGAATTGATGCACTCTTTCTTTACGCTCGCCAATACCTACGGCCGGGGGTTTTCTCCATTCAAAAAAAGCAGCGCTGAAGTTATTGCCCAGAAAAAAATTGTCTATACAAAGCTACAAGTGCTGGCCGACAGTTTTCCCGAAGGTTTTAATGCCAATGCCAGAAAGTTTATCCGGAGTTTCCTCGATAAGAATAAAGACATCTTTGATATCGCAAGCCTTCCCGCTGCCCTGCAAAAAGCCCACCCACCCATGAATAAAGGCAGTGACGAGCCGGCAGGTTTCGGCAGGCAGTGGAAGCAGGTAAGGCGCCTGATATGCGAGCTGGTTGAGCTTGACGCCCAGGCAGCTTACAATCCCTACCTCAAACTTTTCAATGAATTGATCGGTTTCTTTCAGGAAGTTTCAAAAAAAGAAGATGTGGTATTTCTTGAGGAGTTGAATCATAAAGCCCGGCTTCTCTTTAGCCGGGAAGCGGTGCCGCTGGCTGAAGTGTATTACCGGCTGGCAACCCGATTCCGGCACTATCTTATTGATGAATTCCAGGATACCAGCCGTCTGCAGTGGGCAAATCTTTCGGAGATGGTCAAAGACGGACTTTCCAGCGGCGGCTCCCTCTTTTATGTCGGAGATAAGAAGCAGGCCATTTACCGTTTCCGGGGAGGGGACGCGCAGCTCTTTGATGAGGTGCGCGGGACGGTTAAGCCTTTCGATGTGGCCCTGGTTCATTTGACAAAAAATTGGCGCAGCCAAAAGGAAATCGTCGAGTTTAACAACCGAGTATTTTCACGGGAGAATCTTACCGCAGCCCTCGGGGATTCAGGCATACGCCCTGAATTAACCGCCGAGGATGATGTCGAGGACATTGTCGGCATCTTCAAAGACGCTGTTCAAGAGGCCCAGGAAGGAAATCCCGGCGGCTACGTTGCCCTGGAGCGCATCAAAGCCGATAACCAAACTCAGCGCAACGAGATCGTGCGCACGCGTCTCCTTGGTCTTCTTGGTGAGCTCAGAGAAAGATTTAATTATGAGGATATCGCTCTGCTTGCCCGCCATAACAGCGAAGTCGAGCTGTTGACTTCCTGGTTGCTGAACGCGAGTATCGCGGTTGAATCAGAAAAGACTTTGAATGTCGTAGAAAATCCTTATATCAGGGAAATCATATCGCTGCTGCACTTTATTTATTCAGTCAAAGACGATTTAGCCTTCGCCGGTTTTATCCTGGGCGATATTTTTCAGGCAGCAAGCCATATGAACCAGACGCAGGTGAGGGAATTTTTGTTTTCAGCAAACCGCTCGCGCAAGCTCGAGCCATCAGCGGGCCTTTGTGAGTTATTTCGCCAGCGTTTCCCGCAGGTTTTCCGCGATCACCTTGAATATTTTTTGAGCAAAGCCCAAACCTTTTCCGTTTACGAACTCTTGATTGAGATCTATCGCCGTTTTGATATCCTACAGGGCTTCGCCGACCAGCAAGCATTTTTTATGAAGTTTTTGGCATTAGCGAAAGACAAAGAAGAGGAATATGTCGGCCTTGAAGCCTTCCTTGGGTATCTGAAAGACCCGCCCCCGGATGATTTGTACGTACGTGTAGTTCACAGCAGCTGCATAAAAGTGTTGACTATCCACAAGGCCAAGGGGCTGGAATTTCCGGTAGTGATAATCCCTTTCTTGCGTATGGATATCAACCCCGCCAGCGGCGAAAAGAACGCCAGTTCTTATGTCATTGATATGCCGGGAGAGGATTTAGGGCTGATACGTATCACGAAGCACCATCGTCTCCATTCGCCGCTCTTAAGGAAGATCTATTCTCGTGCCTATAAAAAAGCATGTATCGATGAGTTGAACTCCATGTACGTAGCCTTAACCCGGCCGCAATACGAGCTGTATATCTTTGTTTCTCAGAAAAGCGCTACCGAGTACAACAAGGCTTGGTATTTTATGCCCGAAGTCGTACAGAGCCTGGGGGCGAGGCGCCAATACCCCCGCACACCTACCGGCGCAGCCCCGCTTATTGAAATTAAGCCAGCTCGTTCTCTTGAATGGATGAAGATGCTGCCGGATGAATTTGTCATTGAAGAAGAAATAAAAAATAGAGCGCGGATCGAGGAAGGCATACTGCTGCACGCGTTGCTTTCCCGCCTGCGAACGGTAAAGCTGCCCTTGGAGCGGGGGGCGCTTGCGGCAGCGTTTGCTTATGTAAAGGGGCGTTATCCCTACCCCTACGATACCGAAGGGCTCTTCCAGAAAGTATCCACGTTGCTTTCCAGAAGAGAACTAGCGGATATTTTTTCCCCGTCATCTGAGGCTGTTTTTTGCGAAAAAGAGATTGTTAACCGGCGGGGTGAGTTGAAGCGTATTGACCGGCTCATCCTGAGGGACCGGGAGGCATGGGTTATCGATTATAAATTGTCAGCTCAATCGCACCAGGCTTATCAAACCCAGGTAAGGGAATATATCCAGATTGTAGCGGAAATTTTCCCGAAACGCGTGGTGCGGGGTTTTTTACTGTATTTGAATACCTTTGCGCTCGAAGAGGTTACTGGCTGAGGGGGGTTACTGAAACATGTTTTTGGTTTTGGCATAGCCGGTGGCATGGAACGCGTCATTACCTATAATTGTAACGATGATTTTATAGCTGGGCTGGCTGAGTTACTCTACCGGCAATACTATGTGCCGGCCGGCAGCCTCGAGGGCGTTGCCTGTGTTTTCGGAGGACAACGCCCCGGGTTGTTCCTGCGTCGGGCCCTCGCCGCCAAGATACAAACCGGGTTTATTCCGCCGGCATTTTTTTCAATCGATACTTTTGTTGACGCTCTCAGCGGCGAGCCGTACCTGCCAGTCATCGGAGAACTCGACGCTTGCTACCTCATTTACGAATTAGTCGGCCGCACCCTGCCCGATGGCCGTAAGAAACCGGTGTCGTTTGGAGCATTTCTTCCTTGGGCCGGCGAGATCATATCGTTTATTGAGCAGCTTGACTTGGAAGATATCAATAACGAGGCGCTTTCTGGTATCCAGCAGAGTGCGGCTATCGGCTATGAAGTGCCTGAGAATATCAATCGCTTGCTCAAAGATATTGTTGCAGTCCGTAGCGACTACCATACGAAGCTGGCCGAGCGGGGATTTTGTTCGCGGGGTTTAAAATACCTCAATGCCTCAAAAGCTGCGAGCGGGAAGTTGCCTTTTGAGTTTGACACGGTGATTTTTTGCAATTTTTTCTACCTCCATGCCACCGAGGAGAAGATAATCAAGACGTTTCTGGATAGCGGTAAAGGGATTTGTATTTTTCAAGGTTCCCAGGACGACTGGTCGGTATTAGGCCGCAACGCTCAAAAGTTCTCCGTAACCATACGGCCGAAAGGCGAGGAGATCCCCCGCTACCAGCTACAATTATACGAGGGTTTTGATTTGCAATCGCAGGCGTGCCTGGTTCGCGAAATACTTGATAAAAAAATAAAGGATAAAAATAAAACCGTCGTAGTCGTACCCCGGGCCGAAGCGATAGTGCCGCTTTTATCGGAAATCGCTTCCTTCCTTCCGGAATATAATATCTCTCTTGGATATCCCTTGCAGCGCACAACTCTTTACGCTCTTTTTGAAGCTTTGGCGAGGGCCCAGAAAAGCCGGCGTGCCGACACCTATTATTCCCGAGACTACCTGCGGGTCATTCGGCATCCCCTCGTCAGGCATTTGACGGCAGCTTCTCTTTCCGCGTCATTAGTCCCGGTTCTCGTAGAAGAAATTGAAGAATTGCTCCGTGGTGATGAAGAGAGCTCTGTGGGCGGCAGTCTCTTTGTGGCCTTGGCCGCGCTCGGGGAGGAGCCGAAAGTGTATGAGCGTACTATTGAAAAGCTTAAGTCCTACGGCTTGATCTTTACGCCTCAGCAATGCCGGGACGCCTTTACCTATCTGCATGATTTACTCTTCCGCGCTTGGGAAGGGCTTTCTACCTTTCGTGAATTTACCCGCAGCCTCGATAGCCTCCTTGGGGTATTGGTTGAATCGGGTTCCGCTCTTGAATACCGTTTTAACACCAAGGCCATCGCCAGCCTTTACGAGGTGCAGATTCAATTGCAGAGGACCGCTTTCAGCGAGGAAAAGTTTTCCGGGCAGGAACTGTGGGATATTTTTATTCAAAAACTGCGCAGTCATAAGGTACCGTTTAAGGGGTCTCCCCTCAAAGGCACCCAGATTCTTGGTTTATTTGAGACGCGCTCGCTCAATTTTGAGTCGGTCATTATTATGGATATGAATGAATCGGTTTTTCCGAAGCTGAAAGTTTATGAGCCGCTCATCCCTCGGGAAGTGATGCTCAGCCTCGGTTTAAACCGCCTTGAGAAAGAAGAGGAGATCCAGCGCTACCAGTTCATGCGTCTTATCGCTGCCGCAAAAGATGTGCATCTGGTATATGCCGAGGACGGCATAAGCGAGAAGAGCCGGTTTATCGAAGAGCTGCTCTGGAAGCAGGAAAAGGAAAAAGGGAGTGTTTACTCATGCGCTGTGCCCAAAGCTTCTTTTGCTTTCAAGGTGCCCGGTGTGGTTGCGGCGGTGGAAAAGACAGCTCCCATGGTCAAGGCCCTGAAGGAAGCCGTGTATTCGGCAAGCCGCGTTAATACCTATCTATCCTGCCCGATGCAGTTTTATTTTCAGTATGTTCTGGGATTGACTCAAAAAGATGATTTGCTGGAGGGCCCTGAGGCGGCAACCGTGGGGACATTCATTCATAAGGTGTTGGAGGAAGGTTTCAGCCGCTTCAAAAGCCGACAGCCCATCCTTGATTCCTCGTTTGAGAAGATTTTTTTTAAAATGCTGGATGAGCGCTTCGAGCGGGAGATCTCTCCCCGGATGAGGTCAGACTCTTTTCTGCTGAAGCGCATCATTGCCGCGCGCCT
>CAYNSZ010000080.1:0-6274 GCA_964400075.1 uncultured Planctomycetia bacterium | reverse complement strand
GGTGTTAAAGGCTTTTACCGCACCAGTGCCGTATAAAGCAAGGGTAGGCACAGTGCCGCCAGTTAATAAATCCAGCTGCTCTTTAACCAGAATATCGCTGGCAATTGCTCCGGCAGACTCATCATCAGTGCCGATGACTATTTTTGAGGCGATTGCCTGCTCCAAGGCCGGCGCGGCAAGAATAAACTCCGCGCCTTCGGGCTCTAGAATCTGCTTCCAGGCAACTGTTTTATTGGTTGAAGGGGTAAGGTAAATGACGCCGCTTCCAGCATCAAGGTCAGCAAGATAGGTAGAACCGCTTTTTTTGTATCGTAAATCCACATCAGCGCCGTGCATTACTATATCGCCGCCATTAGTTTTAAGGCCGGCATCCCAGCCAGGACCAACCTGAGCTAAATCCCAGGAAATCTGACCAACGTCATCACGGTGGCCGGTGCCGTTAAGGGTATTGTAATCGGCATAGAGCAGGATATCGCCGCCGCCGGTTTCGATAGAGTCATTACCCAAGTCAATGTCACGGCCGGCTTCTACTCTAAAGAACTCGCCGTCTTGAAAATTAAGGATATCTAAAAGGTTGTCTGCGATGTTAAAGAAAACATCCCGGTCTGCCTGAACCGTATAGCTTCCAATGTGGCTTTGAAGCGAAGCCTCGGTGATGTCAACGCCGACGGTAACATCAGTCGGGTCAACCAGCATGTTGCCAATGGTAGTACCGTCCATAAACACTCGCTCAGCGCTCACCTCAATAGTACCAAGGCCAGCTCCGGCTTGAGCCTCGCCGGTGTCAATGGTGCCGGTATTGCTTGCCAATTGATTCCCGCCTTCAGCGAGCAGAACGACTTCGCCATTTTTTCCGGTCAGGCTCTTTGCTTCGATGATGCCGGTGTTGTTGACTGCCTTGGCAAACACGCCCTCAAGGGCTTCGGCAGTAAGTAACACTTTTCCGCCGTCAGCGGATATGGTTCCGGTATTCAGCACCGCGTCTTCTTTTCCTTCTAAATTCTGAGTGACCGCTGAGTCAACCACCACGCTGATTAAACCCTGGGGGTCAAGGTCAAGAGTTATGGCTTCGCCCGCGGCTAAAGCGACAGTGCCAAGTTCTGAGGTGATGATGCCGTGGTTTTCAACGCTTGAGCCAAGAAGTGTGACAAAACCGCCGGGTGCGTTCAGGCGTCCGTAGTTTGCGACACTGCCGCCGATTCCGGCAAAATGATATTTACCGGCTAAGAAATCATCGTCAGACATGTTAAGGGTGGAAGCGACTAAACCGGCTGTATCCACTTTTGAGCCGGCTCCGAACAGAATACCATTGGGGTTGATGAGGAAGATCCTGCCGTTGGCAGTCAGCTGTCCCAAGATGCGGGATATCTCACCGCCGGTGACCCGGTTTAAAGCCACGGAGTTGCTTGAGAGCTGCAGGAACTGCACGAACTGGTCCACGCCGATGGAGAAACCCTGCCAGTTGATGATAGCTTTGTTGCTATCAATGGTTATCTTCATGCCGTTGGGCAGGGTGATGATCTGGACATCACCGTGGATAACCGTGGGGTTATGCGGCAAGTCCTGCGCCCAGCCGTACTGGGGGCTCATGCCGAAACTGACTACTACAAACAGAGCAACCGCTTTGAAAAATCTTCCTCTGGTCATTGCGCTTCCTCCATGTTTTTAGATAATCTTGCTATTTGTGAACGGTTGGTTCTACTGACTATATAAGAAATGATTGCTTTGACGCGGGAATGATCACGCAGATAAACATGACAGCCACGGTAATCATCTTTAATCACTGCAACCATATATTCATTGAGAAACGATGATAGCATGGGGTATAAAAACAATTGGATTAGAAGATACCATATTTCTTTACAAAATTCAAGGCAGAGGGCGGGGTTTCTGTGAAGGGCCCAAGCACCCGGTTATCGGGCACTTGTAAACCCGTGGCCCTCGCATTGAGTATATATAGATAATCTATTTACCTATATAGAGGACCCCTGGCAATGCCAGCCGGACATCAGAACAGGAACGTAAACTCAATCCACTTCTGGAGGTTCTTATCATCCGATGATTTCCTGCCTAAGGGATAACCGAATTCGATACGGGCGGACAGGTCGTTAGTAAGGTTTAACCTGCAGCCAGCGCCGGCGCTCTTTAAGGTGCGCTTTTTCTGGTCGCCGGCAAGCACTTTATTCAAGTGCACGGTAGCCCAGTCATAGAAACCTACGATATGAAAAGCCTCGCGCAGTTTATCCTGGGTAAAGGGGACTTTCAGGCTCTGGGGAGCAAGGTAAAAAGGAAACGACCATTCAAAGGCGGAATACAAACCGCTGTCAGCGGCGAACTCAGCCGGCGGATAACCGCGCACGCTTAAGGGGCCGCCAATCTGGAATTCTTCAGAAGCGCAGAGGTTGTAATTTGAGAACTGGCCCTGGTTTTTTACCAGGATCGCCGAACCGAACGGGCCGGGCTGAAAACGGAAAAGGTTAAACACTCCCTTATAGAACCTGCCGCCGGCGCCTTCGCGGCTTGCGCCGGGAAAAACCGAGGCGGGAACTTTTCCGCCCATGCCGCCGAACATGTTGGGGACTCCGGAATCAAGCTCAGCCGTAAAAATACTTCTTCCCCACTTATCGCTCACATCCAGGTCAAAGCCGGTCTTAAAAATGCGCAGCTCGTCATGAGAGTTAAGAATGCCGAGCAGATAGTTTTTGATGTCCTTATAGTCGAAGCCGAAGTTAAGACGCAGGTCAAGGTCGGGTTTCTGGATGAGGGTCTTGTTGAGAAATATACCGTAGTTTTCCACTGAGCCGCGGGAATCGATGATCTCAAATTCGCGGCCGAGCTTGGAGTGGCTGCGGACCAGATACATGCCCACCTCGATGGTATTGGTAATGGGGAAACTATAGCGGGCGGTCTTAAGCCGGTAGAAGTCGCCCTCGGAGGTCTGGTACTTAAAGTAGAGCTTGTCGTCAAAACCAAAGAGGTTGTTATGCTCGATGACTGCCGAGTAGCGGTACTTATCGAGAAAGCGGGAGTTATAATTGTCGTACTCATAGCCGATATGAAAAGGAAAGTTGTCTTTGACTTCAAGGATAACGTCAGTCGTGCCCGGCTCGGTCCCGGGCACGAGCACTACCTTGGCTTTGCGGTCAGGGTGTTCATTGATATAAGTCAGGGCGTTCTGGAGCTCTTCGTAATCAAAGGGCTCGCCCGGCTTTATCTGGATGCGTTTCTGAAGCAGTGAAGTCTTAAAGTAGCGGTTGCCCCTGATTTCCAGGGAACCCAGCAGGCCCTCTACTACCCTGATAATAAGCACGCCTTCGCGGATGGTCTGCGGCGGGATATAGGCGCGGGAGGTGGCGTAGCCGCGCTTGCGGTATTCATCGGTGACAAGATCAGCGACTTTCTGCATCCCCTTGAGGGAAAGCTCTTGGCCCTGGTACTGGCTGACAATGGCGTCAACGCTTTCCTGGGGCACCAGGGTCACGCCCTCTACGGTGATGGTGGTGACCATGATTTTCTCACCCTCGTCTTCGGGAATCACCTCTTCGGGGACTTCCTCGGTGGGCGTTTCCCGCTCGGTGGTTATGCGCTTCTGGAGGTCTTCGGTTTTTTTCCTCTGCTCTTCCTGCTGAAGAATGCCGCCGCTGGTCTGAGGAACCGGCTGGGAAAAAACCGTGAAACTGATAAAAACCAGGAAAACTACGAACAGACAGAATATTCGCGGCTTATGCATAAAACCCTCCCTTGGCTTTATTGACCACTATACCCCTTAATGCAGTGTAGATTAAATTACTATAGGATAGAAAAAAGTCAAGGAATTTGTAAAAAAGGTCAAAACCCGGGCCTAAACAGCCCAGAAACCGAATTTTTTGCCGATAATGGCGTTGATAACGATATGTTTATCAGGGGCAAACCGCAGAGCCTCGTGGATATTGCGGTCCAGTGTGTATAATTCCACGTGCTTGCCGAAACGGTCCTTAATTTCATGGATTACGTCGGTAAAATCAGAGTCTCCGGAAATAAGCGCGGCAATGTCATACTGGTTAGCAGCCGCCTTGGCGTACATATCAAGGGAAATCTTAACGTCAATGCCTTTCTGGGTCCAGCCCTCGTTGACCCGCACCAGCCTTCCCAGCCGTATCTCAAAATAGGGAATAGACGCCTTGATGCTTGCCAGGTGCTCGTGCTGCTCCTGGAAGGTCTGGGCGTTTTCTTCCTTGTTAAATTCCGATGAGTAATAGTAGCAGCGGATGAGCCGGGCCTGGCCGGTTACCCACTTGATGATGTTATGCCAGTTGATATCGCGCCTGCGGATGGCCTTGCGGGCGCCTTTCATCTCGCGGAACTTCTGCACCACGTACTCGGCGTCAATGAAAATCATTAAACGGTCCATAGACACTCCTTTAGGTTGGGGAAAAGGTTAATAAAGGTTAAAAACGGTTACTAATGGTTAAGAACAGTTACGAAGCCAGTTCTTTGAAATTCCAAATCACAAATCACAAATTCCAAATAAATTCCAAAATCCAAAACTCAAATGACCGAAACAAAAAATGTTTTAGTCATTCGCTATTACCTGCATCGCCGTCAGCCAGGCATTACCGTAGTCTAAAAACATTTCGGTAATTGTAAAACATCAGGCATTAATCAATATACGGATTTATGCTTGAGTTTGCGGAATTTTTCAAAGAGCTCCCGGCATTCGGTTTTCAGAAATCCGGGGTAGATTTGAACCGCTGAACGGCCCAGCGACTTCATCCGGCTATTGGTTACGGTCAGCTCGCGAAACCCAAGCTGCCGCGCTTGGGCTATGGTCGTACCATAGGCAATAGCTTCCAGCCTTGCCCAATGGATGGCGCCAAAACACATGGGGCAGGGTTCAGTAGTCGAATATATTATGCATCCGCTTAAGTCGAAAGTCCCGAGTTTTTTAGATGCCTGGCGGATGGCGCTGATTTCCGCGTGAGCCGTAGCATCGCTTACCAATACGGTACTGCGGGCTACGGCAAGCATTTGCGCGCCTTTTACGATACAGGCAGCGAAGGGGCCGCCAAGAGGATTTAAACGCAAATTCTTCTCTGCTTCCCGCAAAGCGCGGCGCATGTATTTTTCAGAGAGCGGCTGTTTCACGATAAACCTTATAGGCTTGGACCAGTTTTTTTAACCCGGCTTCAATAGCCGTGAAATTATTTTCTTGGAGCAGTTTTTCCTGGAAAACGCTCGCTCCGAAAGCTACTGCCGAGGCGCCGCAGCTAAAAAACTCAGCCAGATTCTGCAGGGTCAGGCCTCCGCAGGCAAGCAGCTCAATATCCGGTAAAGGCGCTTTTATTTCTTTGAGGAACGCCGGGCCAAAGAACTTAGCCGGAAACACTTTTACCATGGTGGCGCCATTTTGCCAGGCCCGATAGATTTCCTGGGGAGTGAAGGCGCCGGGAAATACCGGGATATTCTTATTGCGGCAGTCTTCCACCACTTCGCGGACAAAGACCGGCGAAACAATAAACTCTGCTCCGGCGGCAAGGGCTAAAGAAAGCTGGGGTTTATCGAGCACCGTGCCGGCTCCCACCGAAAGCTTTCCTGAGGCAAGAGCTTTTGTTTCATGGATCAAGTCCGGGGCTTGCGGAGTATTCATGGTTAGCTCAATGGTCTCAAGGCCCGAGGCGATGACCGCGTTGACCAGCGGTTTTAAGGCCGCACGCGGCAGGCCGCGGATAATACCCATGAGGGGAAGTTTGCGGAAATGGTTAAGATCCATAAAAAATAAAATATCAAAAATCAAATATCAAAATGACAATGTAAAATTCAAATATTTTAGATGTTTGTTCAAACCCTGGTGTAAATTTTCCGTATGTTAAATTCGAAACTCGAAATCCGAAATTCGAAACAAAGGAAGAAAATCCGAAATTCGAATGTTCTAAACCGCCAGGATATCTTTATCTTTTTTCTTCATTTCGAATTTCGATATTCGGATTTGTTTGTTTCGGATTTAGATATTCGGATTTCGGATTTAAATTGTTAACCCGATTCAGCTAATTTACATTGATTTTTGCATTTTGATTTTTGATTTATAAGCCACTGTCCAAACCGTAGCCGCGTAGCGAAAACCAAAGCAAGATTACTCTTCGCCTTTACCGACGTTAAACAGGCTCTCGTAGTACTCGCGGTAATTTTCCTTCTTGTCGCTTTTACGCATGGCCATGGCTGCCCGGGGATGCTCGTTCATCATACCGGCGATAGCATAGGGGGTAATGTAGCCCCATTCGATTTTTTCGCTCAGCTG
>CAYNSZ010000079.1:0-6275 GCA_964400075.1 uncultured Planctomycetia bacterium | reverse complement strand
GATTTCAGCTTGATCAAGCTCTTGCTTCAAGAGAGCGGTGTGGCCGGACACAAAGACAGCTGCGCACAGAACTACTGCGGCAGCTGCCAGGAGTTTCTTCATCTTTCCCCGCCCCAAGGTAATCAGCAACAAAAACGGCAAAAAGGCAAAGTAGAAAGGATTGGCATAATCCGAAGCAAAAAAGGCAAAACCAATACCGCCGGTCAGGAATCCGATCGCCTCGTAAGCAAAAAATAAGGCTGCTGGTTCGTCCGTCAGGGTATCAGCGCCTGAATTGAGGGTACTCTGCCTGGCAAAACAATAGCCGACCGTAAGCGCTACCGGCCCGATTAACAGCAGACTTGAGCCGGCCACAAACACGATACTGGAAGCTTCATAATAACTGCTGCCGATGATAGTTTTAGCACAATGAATGGCCGCGACCGACACACAGAAAACCGCCGAAAAAACAAAGGGCATGAGATAATCCGCCATTATTTTTTTACGTATACCCAGGAGGCTTCCCAGAGAACAGAACAAAAGCCATGCCCCGACCGCAACGATAAACGAGAGTTCGTTCTTGGCTATAGAAAAGATAAACTCTCTCAAAAGCACCAGCTGAAATACCGAACTGACAATGCCCAGGGCGATAAAGCCGCCCATGGCGCTGTGTTTACCGATGAAACGTTGCTTGTTTTGTAACATAATGGCGGTTATTTAATCATGGACAGGCAAGGGTCGCTGGTTTATAGTATTGTACTTAAGATATGCGCGAAAATCTATACTATTTATTGGTGAGCGGCCTGCTCCTGGGCTCAGGGCCCTGTTTAGGCTTTTGCGCCCCGGTCCTGGTAAGCTATACCCTAGCTCATAAGAATTCCTTAAAGCAGTCACTGGTCTCATACCTCGTATTTTCGCTGGCAAAACTCTTAAGCTATGGCCTGCTGGGACTCATCTGCGCTCTCAGCGCGGGTATTTTGCATAATCCGTTGTTTAGCCGTTCCACAGGATTAATTAAACTGCTCATGGGCATATTCATCATCCTTATCGGCATAGCTACGATGGTCAAGCCTCCCCATGCCGCTTCAAAATTCTGCGGCTGGCTGCATAGGGGCAACATCAGGAATGTCGGAATGCTGGGGTTGCTAATCGGCCTTAGCCCCTGCCTGCCGCTGCTGGGAATCTTAAATTATATTGTCATCATCTCTCCGGCACCGCTTGCCGCCCTCGGCTACAGCCTGGCCTTCGGCATAGGCACGGTATTCTCGCCGCTTCTTCTGATAATCATGCTCTCAGGAAAACTGGCAAACCTTTGGTCAGCCAACAAGCCACTTTTGCTGACTATCAGGCTGATAAGCGGAATAATTATCGCGAGCTTAGGTGTAGCGGTAGTTGCGGGGTCTCTGTTTATTTAATCGGCCAGCCTTATTCAAAATCCTTCTCACCGAATACTTCGGCGCTAAAAATAAAGATGTCGCACTTACCGGTCTTCCAGGCATCCGGGGACATGCCCGCTTTGTGCGCACAGAGGCTGGTTAAAAACTCTTCCTTGGACCAGCCGGTTTCCGTAGCCACTTGCGGCAGGTACACGCCGCTGCGCAAAAAATCTTTCACCAATACTCCATGAGTTCCCAGAATGATTTCCTTAGGGTCGGTAATTTTTTTGAGCGGCGAGAGCACTGATATTTCAATATCAATATCCTCCAGTTCCTGGGAAGTCAGGGGTGAAAAACGGTGATCCTGGGTGCTGGAAGCGATAGCCATATCGATAACGCCCTTATACAACGGGACCCGGCCCACGATGTTTCCGATACAGCCGCGAAGCTCGCCGTGTTTGTGAAGCGTGACAAAAACTCCCATGACCTGCTCGAACCCCGCATCATCTACCGATTCCTGCAAAACCTTTTCCTTAGTTAGATACAGCGCTATGGTATCACGGGCCAGCTTAAGAAGTCGCTTTTTCTGCGCTTGCGTAAGGAGCTGCTCCATCTTATCCTCCTTGCTATT
The DNA here is from genome assembly GCA_964400075.1 of uncultured Planctomycetia bacterium. GTDB lineage: Bacteria > Omnitrophota > Gorgyraeia > Duberdicusellales > 4484-171 > JAFGHG01. The sequence goes on along the minus strand of CAYNSZ010000079.1, from coordinate 4,289 downwards.
CTGCTGCGGATTCTGCTTGACAAAGGCTGCACTGAGATACCCCACGACCCGCTTGGCATCGCCGCTTGTATCCGCGGAAGTCGAGCGCTCAAGTATATAGGCTTTATCGGCTCCGAGCTTCTGAGCGGCTATCATTGTCGCCACCACCGGTCCAGTACCGCACATGCGGTTTTGGTTATAACTCTGCTGGTACAAAACCTCGGGTTCCATTGCTTCTATTAAGTTGGCGCTGATAGCGTCAGTTGCCTCGGCGCTGGCCTGCGGCAGGTAATGCGACAAGTCGGTACTGGCGACAATCACATAGTTTCTTCTGTCTTTGAGCGCCTGATAGAGCGCTTCGGCAAGAATCTGGCAGTTCTCATAGCTTTGTCTGCCCATAGCCAGGAGTACGATGCCAGGGTCGTCTAGGGCGGCCTGGATAAACACCAGTTGCAGCTCAACTGAATTCTCCTGCTCAAAGGCCTGGGGCAAGCTCAAGATTTTCTGGTGCTGGCCGGTTAAACTTTTGAGTAAATCTTTATCGGTCAGCAAAGTACCCAGCGGTGTCTTGACTCCGTCAGCATCAAAGACAGCAATACCGTCATAATCAAGGTGGTGGCTGAAACCGACAACCACCACGGTGTCTATAGGCTTTCCTTGAAGGACTTTAAAGCTATGGGCTGCGGTAGGGCCGCTGTAGGCGATGCCGGCGTGCGGAGAAACAACCGCCACAATCTCACCGGATATCTTGGGCGGTTGCGCTTTTTCCAAATAAGCGTTGAGCTCATGCTTGAGCAGGATTGGCATCCCTGGATACCAGCTTCCGGCTAAATCAGCTTCCTTGACAGCCTCGGCAAAACCGCCTGAGCTAAGCAAGCATATGCATACAGCGATAACAGATATTTTATTCATTGCTCCTATGTAAACCAAGCATCAGTATCTTCTGAATAAGCTTCGGGTATGCCAGGCCCGCTTTCTCGGCAGACTGAGCCATTTCATCATTAGGGTCAAGGTTGGGGTTGGCATTGGCTTCCAGGATATAAATTTTACCTTCAGGAGTAACCCGTATGTCAAACCGGGCATAGTCATTCATGTTAAGCGCCCGGTAGGCGCGCTTGCAAACATCTTCGATCTTCTCGGTCATGCCCTCAGGCACTCTTCCGGCGAAAACGTTTTTAATGCCCCACTTCTGGCGGTACTCATTGTCCCATTTCGCCCGGTAGGTGGCAATACGGGGTTCATCCTCGCAGAACTGGCCGAATTTTACCTCCCGCAGCGGAAGCACCTGGATGCGTTTATTGCCGATGACTCCGGCGTAAAATTCCCTGCCGTCAATATACTCTTCGACGATGGCATCAAGCTTCATCGTCTCATGGATCATCTTGACCCGCTCCACAAGCGCGTCTGCATTATCAACAATGGATGCCTGAGATATGCCCCGGGAAGCCTCCTCTTTCAACGGTTTGACTATCAAGGGCAGTTTCAAGCGTTTGGGCAACCAGACGCGCCGCTGGCGGTAAAAGGTATAAAAACGCGGCACTTTGATTCTATAGTAGCGCAAGATGGTCTTGCTCATAGCCTTATCCCCGCAGATAAGCAGGCTGGCGGATGAACCGCCGGTATAGGGAACAACGACGAGCTCAAGCAGGGCAACGATATTTTTATCGAAATGGGGCTTCTGCTTAAACACGTCACAGAGATTGAATACAACATCGGGGCGGTTCTCGTTGATCTCTTCAAACAGGAGCGCGATATCCTTATGCAACCCCAATAAGCGTACTTGGTGGCCGAGCTCTCGTAAAGCGTTATTGACGTTGCTTTCAGCACACCAATCCGGGTCCTTAAATTCTTCGGCGTATTCATAACCGCGGCCGTGCGCGGTAGGCGTATCGAACAAGAGCAAAACCTTCAATTTGTTCATCGATGCCTCCTGAAACCGCCGGTGTACAGGTAATTCATGACCAAGGTCGTGACGTAGGCGGTAATCTTAAGAATAGCCTGCTGCTCGTTCTCAACCGCAAGCTCCAGCGACCGGCAGCGCTCGATAAGCGAGTCTATCAACTCAGCGATGATGTATTTCTTCTCTCCGGTCCATTTAGCGACATCATTGAGCATGTCTTTTTTATAGTTTCGCAAAACCCCGGCCGCGGCCAGGGCCGAACCCGTCCGGGAACCATCGGGGCTGCTGCCTTGCGCCGCTGAAAATATTTCCTTTAAATTAGCGTCATGGAAATCAGGAAACTGTTCGGCGTACGAATGCATCTTCTTCTTATAGAAACCGCGCAACGTCGCCTTGCTGGCAGAAACTTGCCAGTAGCGCTTACCGCTTGCAACGAGGGGTTGCTTGCCCCTTATCTCCTCCATAAGCTGGGCAACGTAGTTAAGCTTTACCAGCGCGCCCCAGCCCCTATACTGGGCGTGCCAGTCAAGGTCGGGGGTAAGCCAAACCGCGAAGGTTTCGGCAAAATCCTCATCGGGATGGTACTGAGCGTAATATTTTTCCAGGTGCCGCACATAGTTCTTGCTATAGGGCCGGAAACGATAGGTATCGGGGTACTCCTGCGCAAAACGGCCAAAGAGCTTCTGCCACTTCTTTCTCCGGTAGAATTTAAAAGCGTAATTGAGGGTATGGCCGGATTCGTGGCGCAAGAGCTTCATGCACCACTCGCGGCTTGAGCCTTCAGCTTCAAGCATCATCTTTTTTTCCAATCGGGTAAGGCAAGGGTCAGCCAGATAAAAAGGAATGCCGATGACCGGTTCTCCGTCCGGAACTAACCACTCATCAGCAAGGTAACAGGCAGGCTTAAACGATATGCCTTTGGTTTGAAGCTCACGATGGAGGTCCTCAACGCAGGCCTCCAGCCAGGTGCCGCTGATACGCACGGGAAGCTCGCAGAGACGCAAGCCTAACAGCTCTTCTTCGGTGAGGCTGGAAAGCTCGATCTGTTTTGCTGCCATGCTTACGGTAACCGTTTCAGTTTAACGCAATCGAAATAATATGTTCCGGTGCCGGCCAGACGAGGTTCAAACTGAAAACTCATGATGGGAAAATCCAGGACTTCGTTCTTCAGGGCGTTATCAGGCTGCCAGTCACCGCGGGGGAAAAACTGTTCAAAAGGACAAACGATTTCTTTCCAGCCGGCGGTGTCATCATCAAGCAAAAAACGCCACATCTCTCCGCCTTTATCTTTTATATCCAAAGCAACGACTCCGCCAGCACCCGTCCCGTGCATGGACAGACTTAACGCCTTGTAGTGCTTCCAGGCAATAGCTTCCGGCAGCGCAAGCCACTGTGCGGCGCCGGCAACATCCAGATTGTAACCCCGGGCAATCCACATATACCCTGAAGGTTTCAGATCATAGTCGATTTTCAACGACTGTTCACCGCAAAGCTTCAGCGTGCTATCCGGCGAGACCGAAACAGTTGAGCCTTCAGCAGCGCCAAAATCAACAGTCTGGGGGTTCAATTCGCCTTCAAAGCTGTCGAGCGAAACCTCCTGTGGAGCTTTTGTGCACCCGGCCAATACCAAAATAACACCCACTACAAAATATAATACCCTCATTGAGACCCTCCTTAAAAGTAGACCTGTCTGCCAGCAGCACACCACTTCACAATGACGGTAACGTCTATGGGCTACGGCTACGATGCCCGTATCGGCTTTCGGTTACGTCTGACGTCCATATTTTATATGTAATTTTAGCCGTTACCGCTGTACGTAACCGAAACGGGCCTCGTTACCTTAACCGTTACCGAAATATTGAAGAATGACACTTGCCGACAAGGACGGAGAAAAGTCCCGCTTGTGACTTTGTCTCGGCGGGACCCCACTCTCCTTTTCAGTATTATAGCACAACAATCATTCTCTCTCTATGATGCCTCCACCGAGCAAAGTATCATGGCAATAAAAGGCCGCGACTTGTCCCGGTGCTAAACCGTCAATTTTTTTCTTAAGCCGCACACGGACCCCTTCACGAACAAATTCAAGCGCGCAGGGATACGCAGGGCAGTTATAACGGACCCGTACGCTGATTGAGTCAGACGGCTCAGGCCTTGCGAACCAGTTCAAAGAGTTAACCGTAAAAACCTCCCGCAAAAGAAAGGGGCGCTCGCTGACAATCACCTCCTTGGAAACCGGTTCAATCGTCTTGACATATAAAGCTTCCTTCCAGGGTATGCCCAATCCTTGCCGCTGGCCAAAGGTATACCGGTATATGCCGTCATGACTGCCGAGCAGCCGGCCGCCAATATGCCGGATAGAACCGCAATAAAGCAGCGGATCGGGTATCTGGCGCTCAATAAACTCAGAGTA
>CAYNSZ010000078.1:0-6316 GCA_964400075.1 uncultured Planctomycetia bacterium | reverse complement strand
CATTCCCAGGCCCTCAGGCAAGATTTTGGTCACTTTGTGGAAATAAGCGCCTCCGGTGACATGGGCAATCCCGCTTACCGCAGGGGGAGTCTGGCGGAAGGCTGATAAAAGGGAGAGTATTGGTTTCACATAAATGCGTGTCGGCATAAGCAGCTGCTTTGCATATCGTACTATTTCTCTGCGGTTCAATACTTTTCTCACCAGGGAAAAGCCGTTGGAATGAAGGCCCGATGAAGCAAGCCCGATGACCACGTCCCCCTGCTTGATTGCCCGGCCATTGACGGCATATTTGCGTTCAACCGCTCCCACGCAAAAGCCGGCCAAATCATATTCGCCGGGAGCATACATCCCCGGCATCTCGGCGGTTTCACCGCCAAGGAGTTGGCAATCCGACTCAACCAGCCCTTTTTTAATCCCCCGGGCAACACTTAACAACACCTCGGTAGTAAGCTTTCCGCAGGCTATATAATCCAGAAAGAACAAGGGCCGGGCGCCCAAACAGATAATATCATTGACATTCATGGCTACCAGGTCAATACCCACGCTGTCATGACGGCCAAGCTGCTGGGCAATTAAGAGTTTCGTTCCTACTCCGTCAGCTGAAGCAACCAGCAAAGGCCGGGAAGAAAGTTTAGTGAACGAGGCAAGGTCATAGAGAGAAGCGAATGCTTTTGGCCCGCGGTTACCCTCACCGGGCATCATGCGCTGCAGGCTCCTGACAAAAGCGTCAGCTCTTTTGATATCCACTCCCGCCAGTTTATATGTCGCTTTGCTCATGGGTTTCTTAGGTTGAGCCACAAGCTCATTGGCCTAACCAGCAGTAAAGGCATAACTTTTCTCTCGCCAAACCGACCGCTTTCACCATATCGTCCACGCTCTGGTAGCGTAAAGTAGTGACCTCCAAATCGCGGGCAATCCATTCAACCATATCCTGGTATTGCTTTGACCCGGTATCTAAATAGGCTGTGACATCATCAATGTCAGCCCCCTCCAGAGCTTTTATGGCCTTACGGGCAGCAAGCTCATGAATGCTGCGGGTCGAAAGGCAAAACTTGCAGGGAAACATGAGCGGCGGGCAGGCCGGACGGACATGCACCTCTTTGGCTCCGGCTTCCCACAGCTTCTTGATGGTAAAATTCTTCAGCTGGGTCCCGCGGACAATAGAATCTTCACAGACCACGATGCGGTTGCCGTTAATAATATCCCTAATGGGTATGAGCTTCATCGTGGCTATTAAATCACGCATCTCCTGAGCGGGCGGGATGTAGCTCCTGCCGTAGCCGGGAGTATACTTAACCAGCGGCCTGCGGTAGGGAACCTGTTTCTCCATGGCATAGCCAAGAGCGTGGGCGGTCCCTGAATCCGGCACGCCCGAAACAACATCGACTTGGATATCAGCGTCCCGCTTTGCCAGATACCGGCCGCAGCGTTCCCGCACAATCTCCACGGTAATATTTTCATAACTGGAAGCGGGAAATCCCGTGTAAATCCACAGGAAGGTACAGATTTGCTGGGCCTTGCCGCCGGTAGTTTTCTGGACTATGCCCGCTTCAGTTAAAAGCACGATTTCGCCCGGTAGTAGAGGCTTGACAATATCATAGCCTAAATTAGGAAAGGCGCTCGTTTCAGTCGCAACCGCCCAGGCGCCCTCTTTCCGGCCGAGGGTAAGCGGAGTGTATCCCATGCGGTCCCGGGCAGCATAGAGGCCTTCTTGGTTCAACAAAAGCAGCGAACACGATCCCCGTATCTGCTGGAACATCTTTTCGATACCCTCGACTATGGTCTGGCCCTGGGTTATCAATTTCGCGATGAGCTCAGTAGTATTGATCTGGTCTCCGGTAGCCTCGCTGAACGACATACCTTTTTTAAACAGGGCTTGGACAAGCTGCTCTTTATTCTCGATGAGCCCGGCGGTCACGATACAGAAAGGGCCGAATTTAGAATGCACGTAAATCGGCTGCTCGTCAGAGTCGCTGATGACGCCGATGCCTTTGGCGCCCTCCATACGCTGGCTATCCTCATGAAATTTTGATTTAAACTGCGTTTGGCTGATACTGTGTATTTGGCGGCTAAAACGTTCTCCGAGCACAGCCATCCCTCCATACTCAGTCCCCAGGTGAGAATGGTAATCAGTGCCGTACAATAAATCCCTGCTGCAATTGCCCGCTGCCACCACGCCGAATATACCGCTCACGTTTGCATCTCCTTTTTTAGGTTATTTAAAGAGTTCTTTTCCCAAATTTGTTGTAAAAGGAAAAAACTTGATAATCAGAAGCTTTCTCAAGCTACCTGAGTCCAGTGCACAAAAATTTCACCGAACCCATTGATAATCAATCTACGGTAAGATATCCTTGCAACAAAGTTGAGAAAGCTTCATTTAAAGTAATCGACCGCGTTTTGGAAAAACTTGAGCCCAAACGGCTCCAGCGGCTCCTGGTGCCAGAAAGGCAATTGATGCCTGAAAATGCACCGTTCCGGATGAGGCATAAGCCCGAAAACCCTTCCCGAAGCATCAGTAATCCCGGCAATATGGCGCAGGGAACCATTGGGATTTAAGGGATAACCCGCTGCCTTGCCATCAGGTCCGACATAACGCAGAGCGACTTGCCCGTTGGCCTCTATTGTATCCAAAATTGACGGCTCTGCATAGAATTTTCCTTCTCCGTGCGCGACCGGCAACTGGATTATCCCGGGTAGGTGCTTAAGCCAGATGCTGCGGTTTTCCACGCGCAAACACGTCCAACGGTCTTCAAAGCGTTGCGAATCATTACCGGTCAAGGTAACGGTTTGGCTGAAATCCAATCCCGGAAGTATGCCGGCTCTTACCATCACCTGGAAACCGTTACAAATCCCAAGCATCAGGCCTCCGCGCTCAATGAATTGACGGAGGCGTTCTTTCAGCCAGCATAAAAGTTCAAGGGATAGGATTTTTCCCGCTCCCAGGTCATCGCCATAGCTAAAACCGCCGGGAATGCAGATAATCTGATAATCGGAAAAATCAGCGTGCTCTCTAATATAATTGATGTGCGTGAGCGCAGCCGCTGCGCCGGCTAAGGAGAAGGCGAACTCAGTCTCACGGTCACAATTGATGCCGGCGGTCCGGATGATTAAGACCCGCGGTTTCATACCTTTGATTTCCCCTGCTCGGTATAGCGAAATTCCTGGAAGGTCCCAAGCCAAGCCTGAGTTAATTGTTTAAGGGCTGCGTCGATAACCGGCCGGTTGCTCAGGCCGTAGATGGCAAGGTACTGCTTATCCGAGACGCAACCGATAAGCCCCAGCGGTATACCGGCAAGACCTTCTTCAAAAGCCTCTTTCTTTGGCTGCTCGACCTCTACCACGAACCGGCTCGCAGATTCGCAAAACAGTAGTTCATAATCCCGCATTCCAGCCTGGCAAGGCATTTCCTTAAGGAACAGCGATGCCCCTAAACCAGAACCGATGCACATTTCTGCCGCTGCCACTGCCAGGCCTCCCTCAGAACAGTCATGGCATGAGACAACAAGTTCATGAGCGATTGCCCGGCTCAGAGTAAGAAAAATATCTTTTGCCTGAGCCGTGTTAACCTTGGGCACTATGCCGCCGCTTACCCCCTGGCTGCGGAAATATTCCGACGCGCCCAACTCGGGCAGGCTGTAGCCGACCATATACAATAAATTACCCGCTTTCTTAAGAGAGGCAGTTACGGTCTTGCGCCAGTCCTCGAGTACGGCTATGGCCGAAACCAGCAATGTCCCGGGAATGGCAATACGCTTTTGACCGACCACATACTCATTGTACAGGCTGTCTTTGCCCGATATAAAGGGCGTGCCGAAGTAGGTTGCGAAATCATAGCATGCCTTACAAGCGCGTACCAAACCCGCCAGTTGTTCAGGCTGCTGAGGCGAACCCCAGCTGAAATTATCAAGAAGGAATGTCTTTTCGATGCTGGCGCCGACCGCGATGACATTGCGCAAAGCTTCGTCAATGGACAGGGCCGCCATCCAGTAGGGGTCAAGGTCGGAATAAAAGGGGTTGATGCCAAGGCCGATAGCCACCGCTTTTGCGCTCGAAAGGTCAGGCCGAACTACACTGGCATCGTTGGCAGCCGGCGGCTCTCCACCGGCGAGAGCCTTGATGACCGAACCACCCTGCACCTCATGGTCATATTCCCGCACTACCCAGTCTTTCGAGGCAATACCGGGCCGCGCCAGCAGTTTCTTGAGATCGTCATTATAATTATTTTTTTCCTGGACCAGGGCCTGAGACTCTTCATGTTTCAGCCAGACCGCTTTCTTGGTAAGTTCAGGCAATTCAAAAAGAAAATCCATATCCAGCTCGCAAACTTTCTGCTGCTGATAATACAGCGTAAGCTTCTGGGAAGCATTGACCCTACCGACAACCGAAAGCTCGACATCCTCTTGGTTGAAAATCTTTTTGAGCTCAGGCAGGTGTTCATCCCGGGTAAAAAAGACCATCCGCTCCTGCGATTCAGATATCCAGATTTCAGTATAACTTAAACCCCGGTATTTCAACGGCACCTGGTCAAGGTAAACCTCGACCCCCTGGCCCTTTGAAAGCTCGGTAATAGCGCTGGAAATGCCGCCCGCTCCGCAATCGGTTATAGCTGAAAACAAATCCTTATCGCGGGCCCGCAGGATCGCCTCGGTAAGCTTTTTCTCTTCGATGGGATTACCGATTTGGACCGCGCTGGTTAAACCTACGGTCTGTTCGTCGAGTTCTTTGGAAGAGAACGTGGCGCCGTGGATACCGTCCCTTCCGGTCCGGGCTCCGCACAGAATCACGAGGTCTCCTGCTTGGGATTTTTTAAAGGATTTGTTTTTGGGAATTATCCCCAGGGTTCCGCAGTAAACCAAGGGATTGCCCAGAAAGCGCTCATCGAACAGCACTGCTCCGGCAACCGTGGGAATCCCCATGCGGTTTCCGTAATCGCGGACCCCCTTCACCACACCGGTAATCACTCGCTTGGGGTGTAGCAGCCCTTCCGGTACCTGGCTGTGGCTGATATGCCAGGGCGAAAAACAGAACACATCGATTGAAGCGAACGGCCGTGCCGCGCACCCTGTCCCCAGTATATCGCGGATGACCCCGCCGATGCCGGTCGAAGCGCCGCCGTAGGGCTCAAGGCTCGAAGGGTGGTTATGGGTCTCGACCTTACAACAGATATTATCCGTGCCATCAAAGGCCACTACCCCTGAATTGTCGCTAAACACCGAAACACAATCAGGATGGCCGATGGTAGCGGTTGCCCGCATAATCGTGCTCTTCAGAAGGCTGTCGATGGTCTCCCGGCTGACCGTCGCTCCCCGGGAATCTTTCTCTTCATATTCGATGCGGCCGCGGAAAGTTTTATGCGCGCAATGCTCGGACCAGAGGGTGGCAATGGTCTCCAATTCGCAATCAGTAGGGTTCCTGCCCAAGCGTCTGAAATAATCCTGGATGATCTTCATTTCATCCCGGTCGAGCGACAAGCACCCGGTTCGCGAAACAGCGAGAAGTTCTTCCTCATCGCAGCTGAGGATGTCGACGACAACCAACCGGAAGGCGTAATCCCTGCCCGCGAATTCATCGAGCGTCTGGACAGCTCCCATCCGATCATACTCAAGCGCATGTTCGATTAATGGATTATATAACACCCGGGAGCTGACGGCGTTAATATCGGTTTTCTTCAATCCCCGGAATTCATAGAAACGGGCTGTGCGGCAGGCCTTGGCAGGCAAGCCCAGCTCACGCATCGCTTTCTCAAGAGAGAGCGCGACGGCGTCGCAGACGCCGGGATTAAAGGTGATAAGGATCTGGTTAGCGCGGGGCGGTTCCTGGAAAAATCCCCGCGAAAGGCTATAGCGCTCAACCACCGGGTCAATGAGCAGTTCCCCGGCTGCCTGGGCTATCTGCTCCTGACTAAAATCCGCTTCAATAAAATAGACCTTACGCGGGAAAACCTCGATCGCCTCTTTAACGCCCGCGTCTTGCATTTGAGCGGTGAGGCTCGCGCACGGCAGGTTATTTCTTGGATATACGTCGACGCGCCAAATCATATGAACTGAAAGTGACCTCTCTTGCTGACCCTTATGCTTTGCGCACCCTCACAGCAGAATACTGGTCTTACGAAAACCGGTCTCACAAATCATGTGATAGAAAGAAGGGGTGGATTGCATGCGGGCTGCCCGCCACAGCCTCCTTATTGTTTAGTCCGGCTGTGGCAGCCGGGCTAAAAAATAAGCAGGCCGTCAGGCCGAGGCTCTCAAAGCCGAGGGCCGCTAGGCCAAGCCAAATCGTTTGTAAATTTTCCCGATATTAGCCAGATAGGAATACG
>CAYNSZ010000077.1:0-6346 GCA_964400075.1 uncultured Planctomycetia bacterium | reverse complement strand
GGAGTCAAGGATTTATATAGGTACCACGGGTTTGCCCGTGGGGTGTTCCATTTCCGCAGATAATTATGGCGTGCTCGGTACTTATACTGTTTGCCAGTTTTGGCGAGGGCCATAAAAAAGCAGCTACGGGGTTAGCGGAAACTTTGAGCGCGCCGGTTTATGATATTTTGGAATTTGTCCACCCCCTTATCCGCAAAGCCTACTGGTGGGGTTATGCGAGCGTTACTCAAAAGACGCCGCTTCTCTGGAGCCTGATATTCAATGTGACCAAGGCTCGTTGCGTCTCTTTCGCGCTTCACCGCCTGCAGAGTTTGTTATTTTTGAAATTGATTGTCCTCCTGCGTCAGGTGAGGCCCCGGATTATAATTTTTACCCATTTTTCACCTTCCAAAATAATCGCTCCCTTTAAGCACATCCTGGGTTCATGGTTCGTCTGCGTGATTACCGACATCCGCGTCCATCCTTTATGGGTTGATTCAAGTATAGACTATTACTTTGGTTCGCTTAAGGAGACTGAGACAGATCTACTTGCCCAAGGCGTAAGACCTGAGCGAATCATAAACGGGTTTGCTTCTTTGCGCGAAGGTTTCCTTAAAGTCATCCCGCGCGATGAGCTGTTTCATAAATTCAGCCTGCCGGAAAAGCCCACAGTGCTTTTTGTCTCCTCCAGCCGGGGTGTCCTTCCCCTGTTGGAGGAAACCATTGAAGACCTGCTTGCGTATTGTAACGTCCTGGTTATTTACGGCAAAAATGAAAAGCTGAAGCAGTCGTTAGAACGGCACAACTACCCATCGCTACGGCTGTTTTCTTTCTACGAGCAGATGTGGGAATTGGTTACTTTAAGCACAGTTATTATTACTAAACCCGGAGGATTGACCGTTTTTGAGGGGATATACAAGAAAAAGCAGTTCATTTTTACTCATTTCATTCCCGGCCAGGAGAAAGCCAACATGGAAGCGCTGGTTGGCTATGGCGTTGCCCGCTACATCAGTTCCGCCAAGGGATTGCTTGAGGCAGTCAGAGAATGTGTCAACCGGCAGTCTTTTTTTGAAAATAATTATCCGCTGAAGGTAAGCGATATCCGAAAACCAGTTCTTGAGCTTATTGTCAAGCTCAATGACCGGAGCGCCTAACAGTTTCGGATAAAGGACCTTACTGAGATTTATGACAAGTCGGCCCATTGCCAAAGTTGTTCTTCCTCTTTCCTTAGATAAGGAATTCGATTACCAGGTGCCCCGCGGCATGGGATTGGAGCGGGGCATGCGGGTAGTGGTTGATTTTAGAGGCAGAAAACTGCTGGGGTTAGTAATGAGCCTGAGCCGGTATTCGGCTTTACCGCACATTAAGCCGGTCCTGCAACGCCTCGATGAAACCGCGGTCTTTGATGAGGGGCAGCTGAGTTTCGCGCAGCACTTAAGTAAACACTACCCCTATCCTGCGGCAGATTTCTTGTTTATGATGCTTCCCCGGTCACTTAAAAAAAACACCCTTTACCGGTCCGAGCCCGTGCGGTTTCAGGAGCGTTGCCCAGCAGGGGTTCTTGAGCCGGCCCGCAAGCCGGCCCGGATTTTCGTGAAAGCTGAAAATTTTTTTGACCGTTATCAGCAATGGAAAGAGTTGGTTAGAGCCGCCCTCGCGCAGGGTTCCGTGCTTATCTGCTTGCCTCAGATAGCATCTTTGACCTATACCCAAGAGTTTTTGCAGAAAGATTTCGGCCGGCAGGTATTTCTATTCCACAGCAGTATGGGCGACGGAGAGGTTTTTAAAGCCTGGCGCGATTCAAGGGCAAACGCTTTGATCCTCGGCACCAGGCTTTCCGTTTTTTATTACCCCCAAGACCTGGGATTGCTCGTGATCGAGGAGGAAAACAGCCCCTATTATTTTCAGGAGGAAAAGCCTTATCATCATCTGTTTGATGTAGCCCGGCTTTTATGCGACTTGAAAAGAATCGACTGCGTAGCTGGCGCTGATTTTCCCTCCTTGCATACCTACAAACGCATACATGAAGGCGCATTTTCTTTAAAAGATTCGGCGGAATCTACCGACAGGATCGCGGTTGTGGGGCTTGAGGAATCAAGCAGGAAGAGACTCATAGGTCCGGTAGCGACCGAGCTGCTGAGAAAAACAACCCAGCAAAACAGGTGCGTGTTTATTTATTGGAATAAGAAGGGATTTTCCCGGGTCGTATCATGCTCACAGTGCGGCCACATAGTACAATGCAAACGTTGCTCAGCCTACCTTCAACAAGCCCAAGCGCCTGATACCGGCGTCTGTCCCTATTGCCATGGCCTGGTCCCTTTGCCGAAACTGTGCGGCCATTGCTCAACTGGATACCTTAAACCGGTAGGCTTTGGCATTGAGCGGATAGGTTTGTTATTGCGCAGGATTTTTCCTGAAATAAAAATCACCCACTGGCCGCATGCTGCCGAGCAGGCCGGATTTGTCCTGGCAACCGCAAAGATTTTGGGCTCACCGTCGAAGTCACATAGGTTCGACGCGGGGTTTATTCTCGACACCGCTACGCATGGATTACGAGGCTACCTTCAATGCCTTTATCGTTTTGCAGAAACTCTCCCGTTACTGCCGGGAGCGCTTCTATGTAATTACCCGCAACAAGAAATATTATCTGTTTGAGTATTTGAACCGGCCCTGGCAGCATTTTTACGATGCTGAACTTGCTCTTCGCCAAAAATTTAATTTGCCTCCCTATGGTCTGCTTGCCACGGTTATGCTGCGCTCAAAGAACGAATCAGCGCTTCAACGCGCAAGCCAGCGCCTAAGGCGCAGGCTTGAAGAAAAATTTAAAACCGTCTATGGTCCGTTTGCCGAGCACCCGTATAGATTACGGGACAAATACCGTTTGAGCATTATCGTCAAGACAAAACCAAGCTTGTACTCACGAAGTCTCATTAAGGATACAGTACGCCGGTTTCGCCAGGCTTCGATTTACGTAGCCATTGTTTTACATTAGCTCCTGGAACAGGGTTTAATCCATGAAATTCATATATTTTGGAAGTTCTGATTTCTCAAAAACCGTTTTGGAATGCCTCTTTGTCCAGGGGTATGCTCCTGAGCTGGTAATTTCCAAGCCTGACAAACCGAAAGGCAGGGGTCTTAAACTTACCCCCACCGCGGTGAGCCTTTTTACCCGGTCAAAGGACATCCGCTGCATGAAGCCCGCGTTCCTGGGCCGTTCTGACCTTGAGACGGTTTTACGCAAACTCGAGCCGGATTTTTTCTTGGTAGCTGATTTTGGCTCCCGGATACCTTTAAATCTTCTCTCAGTGCCCAGATTTTTTGCTCTCTGTCTGCACCCGTCGCTTCTGCCGCGTTACCGTGGGGCCGCCCCCATCGAGTATGCGCTCTTAAACGGAGATATCTTGACCGGTGTATCGGTTTTTAAGATGAGTGAACACATCGATGCGGGCGATATCCTGATGCAGAAAACAGTTGCTATCGATGCCAATGACGATTTTATCAGCCTCACAGGTAAACTAGCACGTTTGGGGGCGGCGGTTCTCATCGAGGCGATAGCGAAAGTTACGACCAGCCAGGTTACCCTAATCCCCCAGGCAGAGGCAGAAGCAAGTCTGACCCATAAACTTACCAAGGAAGACGGGAGGATTTCTTGGGAAGAATCAGCGGGAGCGATCCGTAATCGCATCCGCGCGACCCGTGGTTGGCCGTCGGCTTATACGTATTATAAAAGCATCCGGTTGCAGATTATAGAGGTACGAGCCCTCATGGATCAGTCCGCTCCTGGCGCTGGTACGGTCGTTCGGGCTGATCGAGAAGGGATTTTCGTTGCGACCGGTAAAGGAATTCTACAGATCCTGACTTTGAAACCTCAAGGCAAACGGCAAATGACTGCCGGGGCGTTTATCCTGGGGCACAAGCTTAAAGCAGGTGATTCCTTGGTTAGCCGGAAAGAGGAATCATGAAAAAGGCTGTTCATATTTTTTTCAGCGGCGATGTCCAAGGTGTGGGTTTTCGCTTCAGCGCCCAGGCGCTTGCCCGTCATTATGGATTGAGGGGGTGGGTGATGAACCTTTCCGACGGAAGGGTAGAACTCCTGGCAGAGGGCTCTGCAGACCAGTTCAAGGCATTTCTTGACGAATTGCAGGGCCGCTTTAGGGGCCATATCAGCGATACGCTCATTGATCAAATCCCGCCCACGAGCGATTGCCAAAGCTTCGATATACGGTTTTCCCGTTGAGGGCGCATGCAGGGTGCGTACGGCATGATTTATGCACTCTTTTCCGATATCCACAGCAATTTAGAAGCCTTCGAGAGTCTCTGCGCTGACTTTTCCTCCAGGCGCATTGATGCCTACATCTTTCTCGGCGATATCGTCGGCTACGGAGCTAATCCCCGTGAGTGTATAGCCTTGCTTAAAAAACTCAATCCCATGGCGGTCGCCGGCAATCATGATTGGGCTTCATGCGGCAGATTGAGTGTCGACTATTTTAACCGCTCCGCCCGGGAAGCCATTCTCTGGACCAAGAAGGAACTCAGCAATTCAGATAGCGACTATCTTGAAAAACTGCCGTTGCTCTATGAGGAAAACGGTTTTGTGTGTGTTCATGGAAGCCTGAATGAACCAGCCGCCTTTAACTATATCATTACTTCCGCCGACGCACAGGACTGTTTAGCGCTTATGCGCAGCCAGCTCTGTTTTGTGGGCCATACCCACCAGCAAGGAGTTTTTTCCATGTGCGGCGAAGTCATAGCGCATGAAACCGCGGATGAAATTACTCTCAAGCCTCACCAACGGTATATCGTGAATGTGGGCAGCGTCGGCCAGCCCCGCGACAGCGATTCCCGAGCCTGCGGCTGTGTCTATGATAGTAAAAAGCAAGTAGTAAAGTTTATACGCAGAGGGTATAATATTAAGGCTGCCGCGGATAAAATACTCGCCGAGGGCCTGTCGCCATTTCTTGCCCAGCGGCTGTTTGCTGGCCGTTAGACAAATCAATTTTCCGCCTCGGGTGGGTCATTGAGGAGAGCGCATGGTGTCCGAGAAGATAATAAAAGAGATTGAAAAACTGCGAGAGGAAATTCGGCGAGCTGACCACCGCTACTATGTATTGAGCGACCCCGAAATATCCGATAAAGCATATGATGATCTTATGCACAGGCTTCAAGAACTTGAAACCGAATTCCCTGAGCTGGTTGTTCCTGATTCTCCTACTCAGCGGGTTTCCGGTGTTGCCCTGGAAGGCTTTGCCACGGTAAAACACAAAGAAAAAATGCTTTCCCTGGATAATACCTATTCAATGGAGGAGTTGAGCGATTGGGAAGCAAAAATCAAACGCATGCTTAAAAATGTCGATCATATCGATTATGTGGTCGAGCCAAAAATCGACGGCGTCAGCTGCTCTCTGTTATATGAAAAAGGCCTGCTGCGCCTGGGCGCGACCCGGGGAGACGGGGAAACCGGCGAGGATGTCACGGCAAATATAAAAACCATTAAATCAATCCCATTGAAGCTGCAGGGAGACTTTCCCGAAATCATCGAGGTCCGCGGCGAAATATATATGAACAAAGATGAATTTCAGAAAATCAATAAACAGCGCTCCGGCGGTGATGAGCCGGTGTTTGCCAATCCCCGTAATGCCACCAGCGGTTCGCTCAAGCTCCTTGATACGGCACAGGTTTCCCGGCGCAAACTCCGTTGTCTTGTACACTCGTTCGGCAGGGCCAAAGGCATACACTTTGAAACCCACAAACAGTTTCTGGATAAAATTTCTTCCTGGGGCCTTGGCGTGGATAGCCATAGCCTCTGGTGTAAAAATCTGGAAGCGGCCAAGGACGTGTGCCGGGAGTGGGAAACCAAACGCGAGAGCCTGCCGTATGAAATCGACGGCATGGTGGTTAAGGTTGATCGCTTGGCGTTACGGGAAGAACTGGGCACAACCTTAAAGTCACCCCGCTGGGCAGTGGCTTTTAAATTTCCCGCCCATCAGGCGACTACCCGGATACGGAGCGTCGAATTCGGCGTGGGCCGGACCGGCATCATTACCCCCGTGGCGAACTTGGAGCCGGTTGAGTGCGGCGGTGTTACCATATCCCGGGTTACCCTGCACAATTTCGATGAGATCAAGCGTCTTGATGTGCGTCAAGCCGATATGGTGTTGGTCGAGCGGGCCGGTGAAGTAATCCCTAAAATTATCAAAGTAATAACCTCGCGGCGGACGGGAAAAGAGAAAAAGATCACCATCCCCAAACGCTGTCCGAAGTGCGGCCAGGCCGTGGCAAAAGAAAAAGCCGAGGAAGTATACTGGTACTGTCTTAATCCTGACTGCCCGGCGCAGCTGGCCCGTTCACTGCTGCATTTTGCCTCCCG
>CAYNSZ010000076.1:1965-6415 GCA_964400075.1 uncultured Planctomycetia bacterium | reverse complement strand
AGCAGCGCTCCAGCCGCAAAATCCCAGGCTGAGAGCTTAAATTCCCAGAATCCCGTGGCCCGGCCACAGGCAATATAGCTAAGATCGAGCGCTGCCGAGCCGAAACGGCGCAACCCTATGATATTTTTTTGAAAAAAATGCTTAATATGCTCAAGATTCTTAAGCATATCCAAACCCCGGTCATAATAAAATCCGGTAATAAGCATTGACTTATCCAGACTCTGGGTGCGGCTGACCCTGATTTTCTCTCCGTTGAGATACGCTCCCTTGCCTTTTTGGGCCCAGAACATTTCGTCCCGCGTCGGGTCATAAATAACTCCCAGAAGCAGATCTTTCTTGCGGGCTAAGGCGATGGAAACACAGAAAATAGGCAGCCCAAATGAAAAATTATTGGTGCCGTCAAGCGGGTCGACTATCCAGGTATATTCGGAAAAGGTACGGGGATATTGATGCTCTTCGGCGAGGATGTTGTGTTCGGGAAACCGCTCCCTGATGACAGACACAATGCGCTTCTCAGCTTCGATATCGGCAACGGTCAACAGGTCAAAGGAAGTTGATTTGGTGCGTATCGCGAGCTCCTTACGGAAGTATTGGCGGTGAACCGCTGCGGCACTTCTGGCTGCTGCTACGGCGGTTTCATAAAACAATTTCTGAGCCATGATTACTCCGGTGGCTTTGGTCAATTTTTTTTATATAAGAGCGCGGCCCACCCCTGGCGCTTAACGCTGCGCAGACATAAAAAGACGCCTGTCTTTGAACCGCTCTCTGAACAGCCGGTAGTTGGCGGCTGCGATGCCTGAAACCGCCAGGTATTTTCCCGGAGCTACCAGCCGGATGAGACGGGCGCTGGAATCGATAAGGATTTCGCTGAATAGATTTGCGGCTACAAAATCAAACTGTTTCTTAACCTCCCATCGGTCCAGCGCTATCTGTTTAAGTACAACCGGCTTTAATCGGTTGACCCGGAAATTTCTTTTCGCAATCGCAACCGCATCTTCGCAAGCGTCTATGGCCCACACTTCCCTGGCTTTGCACTGTGCCGCAATCAGCGAAAGGATACCAGTTCCGGTCCCCACATCGAGAAAAGTGCGGAACCTGCCTTTTTTTTGGGCAATCAAACCTGCCATCAACCGCGTCGTGGGATGAAGCCCTGTCCCAAATACCGTATCCGTATCGATAAGAATACACGCTTTGTCCTTTGACCGCTTATCATCCCGCATCCAGAGAGGTACGATTTTTATGGCGCCGGATATAAAAAAAGGCTTAAACTCCTCTTTCCACCGCGATTGCCAGTCTTGGCTTTCAAGCCGAAGGCTGCGTACCGAAACTCCCTTAAATCGCAAGCTTGACAGCTTTCTCGTGATCGCGGCGACCCGGGAAGCGGTATCCAGATAAAATACAAGGCTCTCCTGGGCATCCTGTCTAACTTGAACGAAAGCGCCGGCCGGAATGCCGGCTTGCGATAAAAGCGAACGCAGCAATTCCGCGAGGCCGAATTGCGTATCGCTATAGCTGAGGGTGATCTCGTAAAGGGGCGGGCGACTTACCGGCTGGGGCCCTGAAGGGGCTTTGAGGCGCTGAGCACCCGAAAGACTCATTGCAGCGGTAATATGAAATAAAAAGTTGAACCGGAGCCGTATTGCGAATCCACCCGGATTATGCCTTTGTGGGCTTCGATGATTTCTTTACAAATCGCAAGCCCAAGCCCGGTGCCTTCATATTTTCCACCTCCGGCTTTCTCCAGCTGCTCAAATGAACCGAATACTTTTGGTATATCTTTTTCTTTGATCCCGATACCGGTATCAATCACCGAAACCCGTATGCCGCCGGCGACTCGTTGCGTATTGATGGTTATCTTCCCCCGCTCGGTAAACTTGATGGCGTTATTCACGAGGTTACTGACTACTTGGATTATTTTATCCCGGTCAAAGCGCACCCGGGGAAGACCCGAAATCAGCTCCCGTTCAAAGCTCAACCCCTTGCCTTCAGCCACCGGGCGCATGGCTCGGAAACTTTCCTCAACCACCTCATTGATGTCATTTTCCTGCATGTCGAACTCCATCTTGCCCGCTCCCAGCTTTTGGAAATCCAGCACATCATTGATGAGCCGGGCAAGCCGGTCCACATTCTTGCGGGCGATGCCGAGGATATCTTTTTGTTCATCGTTCACCTCCCCGGCCAGCCCGTCGAGCACCACGTTGATGCCGGATTTTATCGCGGCCATGGGTGTGCGCAACTCATGCGAGACCATCGAGGTAAGCTTAGACTTTACCTCGGAAGCTTCTTTGATTTTTTCTTCAGCGAGCATGCGTTCAGTAATATCGCTGGCAGTACAGATAATGCAATTGAGGGCGCCGCGCTCATCTTCCATCGCTGAAGCGCTGAACAATACCGGTATAAGCCTGCCGCTGCTTGAGTGGTAATACATTTGATAATTCAGTAATTTACCCGCCCGTATCTGGTGCTCGAGCTGCGGCAGGGGTAACTCCTGCTTCTCAAGGGCGAAAATTTTTCTCACTGGCTCTCCCACAAGCTCTTCCTGCCGGTAAGCCAGGAGCTCACAGAGAGCGTTATTGGCGCGGCTTATAGTTAAATCGGGATCGGCAATAACCAAAGTCTCCGCCATGCTGCCGATAATATTGTCAAGGTATTCCTTAGAAACGGTTTTTTTCTGCAGCTCTTCGGCCATGGTGTTGAATGAATGCGCCAGGGCGCCGATTTCGTCCCGTGAGGCAACCTGAATACGCGAGTCAAAATGTCCCGCGGCTATTTGCTGGGTGACTTGTTTGAGTTTGGAGAGGTTACGGGTGATCAATCTCGATATGAACAGCGATGCCAGCAAGCCAAAGACAACGATAGATATCTCTATCAGCAGAAACCGGTCAAGGAGCGCCGCGGCAATCTGCTGCTGGCGGCTGACATTCTCCTTAAGCCGCAGCAAGCGTTCATGCTGCAGGGTCTTTTGCGCTTCCTCGAATTCTTGAAATAATTTATTGATGGCGATAATCTGGACATTCACCCGGTAAGTTGATTCATGGTCATAGAGGTATTCCAAAAGAGCAGAGGTTGCCTGGGTAAGCCCAAGGATGAGCTCCGAGGCCTTTTGCAGCTGGCTGTTCGAACTCTCCGCCGTGATCTCTTGGGCGCTGCGGCGGGCATCATCGAGGGCGGTAACGACCTCGTCCTGTGATTCTTCGCTGCGTATGGTCAGAAACAATTCGATTTTATTCTGGAGCTGCCTTACTTTCTCGCTGCCGCGCTGGATCGCATCCATGTCTTCGCTGAGCGGGACCACCGCCGACGATAAGAGGTTTATCGTGGTGAGCGAAGGGAAGCTGATAAGCAAAAATGAGGTTGAAAGCGCGATGAGTATGAAAAAACCGATAAACAGCCTCTGCCCGATCGATACGGTAATCATTGGTACCACTCCTTATCGATAATGACCTTTGCGTTACGGAGCATCGCGGGAGTGAAGATGACGTCAAGCTTCTCGGCAAGCGCCAGGTTGATAAATAAATCACCACGTTTATTCGAAGTCACCGGGATTTGCGAAGGCTTTACCCCTTCGAGTATGCGCAGGGCGCACCGGGCAGCATAGATGCCTTGTTCTTCGGGTATCTTTACCAGGCCGATCAATGCCAGCGGCATAAGCTCGACCGATGCGTCAGTCCCCACCGGTACACGCGCGTTACGCACGATAAACTCTGCAGCCTGCCGGGTATCCCAGCCTGAAATGCCTGCCCAGGAAGTTATCAACAGTATATCAACCTTTTCCTGAAGCTCAAGAAATTTCTCTTTCCAGGATTCAAAATCACCCACATATTCCTCGGCAACAAATCCCCCGGGGATAGAACGGGCTGAGTACTCGGCGTTTTTACGTTCGCTCCAGCTGTCAAAACCAAGCAGGCCCACGCGGCTGCCGCTGCTGTATTTCTTAAGATGACGGAAAAGGCTTTCGATAAGACCGACCTCTATCATGCCAGTCGTATTAGCAAAGGGAGCGCCGTACAGGGAAATATCCCAATTAATCCCGCAAAATACCACTGGCAGGCCGCTATCGCGGTAATAGGGGACGATCACGTATTTAAACGCGTCATCGTCGGCAGCGACCACAACATCCGGTTTAAACTGTTCAATATACTGTTTCACTTTAAAGGCCGCGTCCCGTTTGAAACTTTCGGAAGGGTTGTTTTTCGCGTCCAGATAAACCACGGAAAACTCTACCCCGGTCCCCGCAAGGGCCTGCTCAAAGCCTTTTTGTTCGCCGTCGCTCCAATAATAACCGCGGTGGTATGAATTGATAAAGAGAATCTTTTTACCCGCGTACGGTTTTCCTGAGGTATCCGCCGGCCGCGCGAGAAAACCATAAAGGAGAAAAAATAAACAAGCGAGTGTTGCGTTTAAGATTTTTCTGTTCATAGAAAGTTTGACCTTGCCCTTGCTCTGAATT
>CAYNSZ010000076.1:0-1931 GCA_964400075.1 uncultured Planctomycetia bacterium | reverse complement strand
CTATTGTAACATTCAGGAATTCAAAAGCAAATAAGCTCACAGCGTTAAGCGGTGTATAGGGATGCCTTTCGGATCAGGTATAAGCGTATCGGCTCTCCTCGTTTCGTTACAACTGAGGACCAGCTATGATTTCGATTATTTCTGACTGCCGACAAAGAGGCCACTGGCAACCGCGGAACTACGGTCACCATACTCCTGTAAATGATGCATACCGCTCACTTTCAAAAGCCGGCGGGCTTCGCTGCGGGCGAAATCATCATGGTCAACACAGGCGGTAAGTATTTCGAGCGCAGCAATGCTGCCATCGAATAAAAGTGGCCCAGGAGCAGTGCGCAGTATCTTGAAAAATACCGATAGAGTGATTTTGCGCCGCACGGTGAGCTGGGCTGCGGTAAAATAGAACAAAAACAAGACGAAAATGCGCAGGAGGTGCGGGATATAATGACGCTGCCGGTAGGCAAGGCGGGCTTTGCCGCGTTCAAACATATTTTCAAATCGGAAAATTCTTTGGCAGAATTCAGTATACATCTTCTGGAGCTGTAGCGGTGTCATGAGGCGGGGTTTAAACACTACATTGCGAATATTATATAAGCCGGGGTCACTGGTTATAATTCTCCCTTCCCGCTCCAGGCGTTCACGCAGGACAGTGCCAGGATAGGGAGTAAGAATATTCGGTAACACGTAAGGGATTTTATTGCGCTCAATAAAATCGGCCACTTCTTCGCCGACCCGGCAGGTATCAAAATCGCCGCCCAAGATTACCGAGAATACCGGCTCCATACCGTGTTCTCGCACGTTCCTGATGCAGGCTTCATACCGAACAGGCATATTCATGGTTTTGTTCATGGCCTTGAGCGCCTGAGGATTTAGGCTTTCAAAGCCCATAAATAGCATCCTGCACCCGGCGAGCCGCAGCTCATCGAGCAACTCATCATCGAGCCCGACTTCAAAATTGACCTGCGTAAACCAGCCGATGAGCATATCCTCCTCCTGCTGGAAAGTCACCAGATGCCGGCAGAGCTTAAGCGCATAGGAACGATTGAGAGTAAAATTATCATCAGTAAAGAAAATCCCGATGGGCGAGAATCTCTTATTTTTTCTACCTGCGTCAGTATCAATCATCGAAAGGGGCAGATTGCTTAAACGAAAAACAGATTTAATCTCGCCTAAGACTTGGTTGAACGACTTGCAGCGCAAGGTTTTACCGTTGAACCTCGTCACCGTGCAGAATTCACACGAATAGGGACAGCCGCGCTTAGTCTGTAGAAAGCAAAATAAATACCGCTGGAACCGGGTCAGGTCGTGACGCGGAGGCGGTAGTTGAGTGATATCGGGAAACACCGCAGCTCGGTAACGGGCTTTAAGCTTCCCCTGTTCACAATCGTCCAGTATATGGGGCCAGAGGTTTTCAGCTTCTCCGATCACAACGGAATCCACGTATCGACCGGCTTCATCAGGACAGACTGACGCGTGAATCCCCCCCATGATTACCTTAATCCCACGCTTTCTGAAATTGCCGGCGATTTCATACGCGCGCGGGGCTTTATAGGTCATAGCCGTAATCCCGACCAAGTCGCATACCTCATCAAAATCAATAGACTCAACCATCTCGTCGATTACTTTAACTTCGTGCCGGCGGGGAGTGATGGCGGCGAGCGTGGGAAGGGCAAGGGGAACGCCAAACGACATCCTGCGGGCGGTTTTAAACGTATACAGGGATCCCATGAGATCCCCGGCATACAGGTCGCGGCCGCTCTGGCTGGGATTATCGGGATTGATAAGAAGAATTTTCATAGCGCGATTTACCCACAAAATTAAGTATAATCGTCCCTCAGCAAAATAGCAAGTCTTTACCTCATCGGGGGGTTCTTTATAGCCCCACCTCCGCTGTATACAGTAAAAATTCCGACTGGGAATTTTTACTGACTCCG
>CAYNSZ010000075.1:0-6468 GCA_964400075.1 uncultured Planctomycetia bacterium | reverse complement strand
GAACCCTGAGCGATGTCGAATGGGTTCGAAGGACACTGAGCGAAGTCGAAGTGAAACCCCGCCCTGAAAGGGCGGGGTAAGCAGCGAGGCTAAAGTATCAACCCTGGGCAAACCCCGGCCTAAAGGCCGAGGTCAATTCCCTGGCTTCGCCGGGGAATTGAGGAAGGTTGATTGTTGAACTGCTAACAGCCTTTGAAAACAGGCCGGCGGGCATAAGATTCTGCAGCGGCCATTCCCCTTAATCGCGTAAAATTGTTTTGCTAAAAAGATTCAGAAAATCTTCTTGGTATAGTTCCGGAAGCAATCTGTGTCGGATTGAGAAAAACAATCATTTATTCTCCTGCGCCGAATCCCCCGTAGCAAGCTCGGGGGATGAGGTAGCAGAGAATAATCGCTCCGAAGCCCTACCTGTGTTCAATAGAAGGTGATGGGCGAAGGAGGATACCCTGCTTCGCTGAAGCTACGCAGAGGTTTCTCCGTAGCCTTGGCGAAGGAGAATATCCAGGTATTCGGCACTTCGACTTCGCTCAGTGCCGATGGTGAACCTGCCCTGAGCTTGGTCGAAGGGCGTGTCGAACCACCGGCTTCTCCGCCACCTTATAATTTTTTAAGGCGG
Source organism: uncultured Planctomycetia bacterium (assembly GCA_964400075.1). Taxonomy (GTDB): domain Bacteria; phylum Omnitrophota; class Gorgyraeia; order Duberdicusellales; family 4484-171; genus JAFGHG01. The sequence goes on along the minus strand of CAYNSZ010000075.1, from coordinate 5,852 downwards.
ATCAGCCTTTGGCTGAGGAGAAATGAAGTGGATATCCTCCTGCGTCCGCCATGCCGTACGGCATGGCGTGACTACGGAGAGACTTCGAAGCTCGAAGAGCGCAGGAGAGCCCCGCGCAAACGCGAAGGCGTTTGGCCGCGGGGAGTAATGGAGTTTCATAGGGGACTATTAAAAATTCCTCTCCCTACGCGGACAGGACTTCAGGCTCATGAAAAATAGTCAACGTGCGCTTCAAAAATCATTGCCTCAAGCCAGTATTTTTTTAATCCAAAAAATATTCTTGATCGGATTTGTGTGCTTGGGGGCGACTCTTTTTTATTTTCAGATCGTCAGGGGAGATTATTTTTATGAACGCGCTAAGAATAATTACGTACGGGTCATGCCTATCAGGGCAATCCGCGGAACTATTTTTGATAGAAACGGACAGAAGCTCGCCTTTGACCGGGCAGCGTTCAACCTAAGCGTAATACCTTACCAAGTCAGGAATCAAAAGTCAGCTTTATTTGAAAAACTTGCTGTTTTCACCGGCTATCCAGTAATGTCACTCGAAAATCGCTACCGGAGAAATTTTGAAAATCCTTTCAGCCCTGTTGACATTATCATCAATATCGATAAAAGCCTGGCGCTACGCGCAAAAGAAACATTTAACGATCTTATTCTGATCCACCCCCAACTGCAGCGTTACTATCCCTTCACTGACCAATCCGCGCATTTACTCGGTTATGTTAAGGAAGCCCAATCGAGCTCAGAGCTCCTGAAGAAATATGGGTACCAACCCCGCGAACGAATTGGCTTTATCGGAGCAGAACAGTATTACGATGCTTATTTAAGAGGGGAGGATGGGGGGGATCTTATCGAAGTTGATTCCCGTGGACGTATGGTCGGCTTTCTAGGCAAGCGAATCCCCCAAAAAGGCCAAAATATTACGCTTACCATCGATAACCGACTTCAAGCTATCGCGGCTGTAGCTATCGGCCAACAGCGTGGGGCCCTGATGCTCATGGATTCCCGCACCGGGGAATTGCTGGCGCTCTATTCTTCCCCCTCATTCGACCCCAATTATTTTATCAGCGGCAAAAACATCCATGAGCTCCTGGCGGATAAATATAGCCCACTGCTGAACCGCGCTATTCAGACCACTTATCCCATTGGTTCGACCATCAAGCCAATGCTTGCCCTGGCGGCATTACACGAAGGCAAAATTACCCCTCATACAACCTTCACCTGTGACGGTACCTATCGGCTGGGGGCGGCAACCTTCCGCTGTCTCAAACACCATGGGCCCCAGGATCTCTATCAAGCGATTACCCATTCCTGCAATATCTATTTCTACAACCTTGGTCGCTTGCTCGGACCGGACACCATATCCCGTTCACTGAATACATTCGGCTTTGGCATACCCACCGGCGTTGACCTCCCCTATGAAAAGCATGGCTTCGTGCCTGACCCTGCCTGGAAGCAAAAGATTTACCGGCAGACCTGGTATACCGGCGACACTTTAAATTTTTCTATCGGTCAGGGGTATTTACAGGCAACTTCGCTCCAGGCACTCGTCGCCATGAATATCTTCGCCAGCGGCGGGTACCTGGTAACTCCACACATACTTAAAGAGGTTGGCCAAACGCCCGCCGGATTACAGCGAAATATTAAATTAGCAGTGAATCCTAACCATATTACCATAGTGCGTCAGGCCTTGCGGCAAGTGGTCTCAAATGAAACGGGAACCGCGCACATGCTTGACTCCCTACCCATTGCGCTTGCCGGAAAAACCGGGACCGCGCAAACCAGCGGTAAATCGCATGGGTGGTTTGTCGGATTTTTTCCTTACCAAAACCCCCGCGTTAGCCTTTGCGTCTTTCTTGAAAATGGAGGATCGAGCTACGAAGCTTTAAAGGTTGCCAGGGTATTTCTCACCGCACTCATCGATGAACAAATACCAGAATTAAGCGCTCCCGCCGCCAAGGAATAAGGATGTATTTAAAATTATCGCTCAAAGAGCTGCGCCTCAAATTAAGCGGGTTTAAAACAATTGCCGCCTGCCTCCTGATGCTGAATGCCATAAGCCTTGCGGCTATCTACAGCAGTTCCCGTCATGCCGTGGAATTTGCTGGTGATGACATTTTCTCACGGCAGATGATCTGGATTTCATGCGGATGGCTCCTCCTGATTATTTTCTCGTCAATTAATTATCGCAGCCTCTACCATCTCAGCTATACCGTGTATGCAATCAACATACTGCTGCTCGTTGCCGTACACTTCTTCGGCAAAACCGTTATGGGGGCGCAGCGCTGGCTTTCCCTGTTTGGATTCACTTTCCAGCCTTCCGAGGTCTCAAAAATAGCCATAGTCGCGCTCCTGGCCCGCTGTTTTACGACAAAACAATATCAAGGGTTCCTCAAGGGGTTTTTACTTCCACTCCTCTTAGTTTTAGCCAACGCGTACTTTATATTTAAGCAGCCTGATCTGGGAACGGCCTTGATGACTCTGTTGCTTTTTTTTGCAATGGGTTTTTTCTCTAAAGTGCCGAAGCGTTATTTTGTAATATGTATTGTTTCCGGATTGCTATGTCTGCCGCTTGGCTTTAGCATGCTCAAGCACTACCAGAAACAGCGTCTCTCAGTTTTTCTGAATCCCAATACCGACCCCTTAGGAACCGGCTACACTATTATCCAATCAAAAATAGCTATCGGCTCAGGTCAGATTACCGGCAAGGGTTTCTTGGCCGGAACCCAAAACCAATTTAATTTTCTTCCCGAACGCCATACTGATTTTATTTTTACGGTGGTTGCCGAAGAATGGGGATTCGCCGGCGCGATTATTCTCCTTTTGCTTTATTGGTTTATTTTAATGAAGATACTGCGCAGGGCTTCTGAAACGAGGGACGAATTCGCGTATTATCTCTGCCTGGGCATAGCGATACTTTTCTTCTTACACATACTGGTTAATATCGGCATGACGCTCGGAATTTTCCCGGTCGTGGGGATACCGCTTATCTTCCTGAGCTATGGAGGAACCAATCTTTTGATTAACTTTATGCTTATGGGGGTATTTTTAAATATCTGTCAAGAAACAGCCTAATCGAAACTCCAAATATAAAAACCAGATGCTCGACTTGCTGCAGTTTCAAAGACCCCAGCGCTACGCCGGCAATGAATGGAATGTGGTCAAAAAAAATCACTCCGGCAGGACAACCATCTGCATCGGCTTTCCTGACCTTTATGAGATAGGGATGAGTAATTTGGGGTTACGCATTGTCTATGGCCTGCTCAATGAACATCCCGATATCGTCTGCGAACGGGTTTTTATGCCTGCGCCTGATCTCATGAAGCATCTTGCGAGCCAGAGGAAAAAATTATTTTCCCTTGAAACCAAAACTGGACTGGATGAATTTGAAATCATCGGCTTCCATCTCGGCCACGAATTAAATTATACTAATTTTCTACACATACTTTCTCTGGGCGGCATACCGCTCTTTTCCCGCTTGCGACAACGTACTATAGTGATCGCCGCTGGGATAACCAATCCGGAACCCTTAGCTGATTTTGTGGATGTTTTTTTTCTCGGGGAATTCGAAGCACAAGCTGAAACATTCATGCAGATTATTTGTCGTTATCCTGAAAAACAATCGCGCCTTGAAGCTTTAACCGCCTGTGAAGGATTTTATGTGCCGGCCTTTTATGCTCATAACCTCGAAAGCCAGATATACCGCGTTGATAAACAAAATCCGCAGGCAAGTTTTCCTCTGAAACGCGTCTGGGCCAAAAATCTTGATGATGCTGTTATACCTTTTCGCTGGCTCGTACCGCATACCGAGATTACCCACGACCGTATACCAGTTGAGATCGCCCGTGGCTGCCCGAATCGCTGTACCTTCTGCCAGGCCAGAGCTGCCTATTTTCCCTATCGTGAGCGAAGCATCAACGTCATTCGCCGTGCGATCGAGCAGCTCTATCGTTCAACGGGCTATGAAAACTTTTCTCTCTTGGCTTTGTCGGCTTCTGATTATTCAAACATTGAAGCGCTTCTGGATGCGCTCCATGATTTCTTGTCTGAACGCAAAGTAGGCCTCAGCCTACCCTCCCTGCGGGCTGACGATATAGTCGGCCGGCTGCACGCAAAACTCATGGCCCTGAAAAAGACAAACCTCACCGTGGCAATCGAAGCCGCCAGTGAAACCTTACGCGCCTCCATGAACAAACTTCTCGACATCCGCCTCCTCTTCGAAGCGACGGCCGTTTTACGGCAACTCGGAGTCAGGCATATAAAACTATACTTCATGTTCGGCCTGCCCCAAGAAACCGAGGATGACCTGCGCTTAATCGGCGAGTTCATCCGCGCCCTGCGTAATCACACCGGGCTGGCCATTCACGTGAGCGCAAATATCTTTATTCCCAAGCCGTTTTCTCTCTGGGAATCACAGCCCATGGATACCGAAGCATCGCTTGCTGCGAAACGCGCGTTGATTTTAAGGCATGTTCCTCGCCGGCACAATGTCAAAATTACCCTTGCCAGCCCAAAGCGCAGTCTGCTGGAGGCGATTATATCCCGGGCAGACCGGTCCTTCGGCCGGGTGATATACCGAGCCTTTCAGAGCGGAGCGATGTTTGACGGTTATCACGAATACTTTTCCTGGAATATTTGGGAAGAGGCGATGCGGCTGGAAAAAATAGACTATGGAATCTATCTTACTCCGCGAAGCGGCAATTATCCTTGGGCATTTATTCAATAACTCCGGAATGCTGAATGGAACAGCCCGCGCAAACTGTTAAAATACCCTTAACGCTAAGGTTCCGTAAAAGCGGGGATATGGTCTACTATTCTCAACTCGATCTTTGCCATGTTCTGGAACGGGCCCTACGCCGGGCAGAGCTCCCCTTATACTTTACTCAGGGATTTCGGCCCCATGTAAAAATCAGTTTCGGAAATGCTCTCAAACTGGGTTTGGAAGGAGAGTTTACGGCGATATTATATTTTGCCCGAAGCGTAACGCCCGCAGTTGTAGCTCAAAAACTTTCTGAACAGCTTCCGGTCGGTTTAACGATTTGCGGGATTGCTGAGCAAACAAAGCAGGCGGCTTAACGGATGAGAAATGAAGCTTTAAGACGCTTTGCTTTGAAAAACTTGCGGGTAAATTCTTTTGCGGTTTGCTGGCTGTAGGGCTTGCAGGAAAATATATTGATATAGGCGGTCTTCCAAAAGCTAGAAAAGTGGCCGGTGATGGAGCTGGTTTCGATAAGCTGCACCAGAGAATAACCTTTGGTATGTTCCGCCTTTTCGCCGAAAAAAGGGATGAGGGCTTTCCCGTACTTTTTCATTTTGATAAGCCGGCAAAGCCGATCGACATACTCTTTAAGCTTTTTCCGGGATGTAATGACCGCGGTGTCGCACTCGTAGAGATCCATAACCAACTCATATCCAAAAACCTTCTTGCTCATTGAACCACCTCCTTAATCCCAGCCACAAATATCTCCTGCTGGCGGTGTGACAAAAAATAATCGTTAGGGGAAGCGACTACAATCTCTCTTGTTTCGGAATGGAGGATGAGGCAAGAAGTGCAAAGCGGAGCGTGCGCAAGGAGGACCCTTGCGTTGTTATTCCTGTCGCAATCAGTCGCGTAATTTCGTACCCCTATCATCCCCTTTTCTTTCTTCGTTTTTATTAAACCGCATAACTTAAATTTCTTTAGGCATCTAATATTGTGATTTGTTTATATCATATTTTTATACGTATTTCAAGAATTTTTTTAAAAATTATTGAGGAGGGCCTTTTCAGGAAAAGTTTTTAAAAAATCAACCCTCCTCAATTCCCCGGCGAAGCCAGGGAATTGACCTCGGCCTAATCCCTCGACTTCG
>CAYNSZ010000074.1:0-6618 GCA_964400075.1 uncultured Planctomycetia bacterium | reverse complement strand
AGCGGAGGCGGGAAGGAAGGAGAAACCTCGGCCTTTAGGCCGAGGAGATTCATTTTTTTGAATTACCTAACCCGCCGTTCGAGCGGCAACCATGGGACTTGATGAAATCCTGCCGGAGGGTATAATAATCGCCTATGAAGACTGAAGGTATTATGAGAGCAGGAGTCATTGATATCGGCTCAAGCTCGACAAAGCTTATTATCGGAGAAGTCGAGGATAACGAGATAAAAATCCTTGAATTTCTCAAGCACCACATCCCTATCGGCAGGCACACCTTTTATAAAGGCAAAATCCCCCAAGAGAGCATCAATCAGATTATCACCACCCTGGTTAATTTCAAGGAAGTGCTCAGCCAGTATGAAGCCGCCAAAGTCGTGGTCATCGCTACCACCGCAGTGCGCGAAGCCCGCAATAAAGACATTTTCATCGACGCGGTCGCCAGGAAAACCGGATTAAATATCGAGATCCTCACCGTCGGCGATGTCGTGTATTACTTTGACGCCTATCTTTCCCACAAGCTCAAGAAAAAATACCCCTTGCATGAACGCAACGTGCTTATCGCCGAGCTCGGCGCCGGAAGCCTTGACGTATCTCTCATGGAGAAAGGCTTTACCCTGGTCAATATCGGCCTCCCGATTGGGACACTTCGGCTGCGCCAGCTCATGAGCAAACTGGACGCCAGCACCGAGGAGAACTACGAAGCGGCCCGGGAATATATCGAGAACGAATTTTCGTATCTGAAACGTACCCTGCCGCTGCTTGAAATAGATGATGTGATACTCATTGACGAAAGCTACTCCCAGCATTTGCCGAACATCGTGCCGGAGCTTACTGCCGGCCAGATATTTTATCCCTTGCGTAAAGAGCAGGCTGACACCCTTACCCAGCAGCTCGCCGATAAAACCGCGGAGGAAGTCAGTCAGGCATACCGGATTCCGCCGGAGACCGCCGATACCTTTGCTGATTACGCCATTATCGCCAATCAGTTTTTCCAGCTCATCAGAAGCGACCACATATACCTGCTTGAAACATCGCTGGCCGAGGCTATCTTGGCCAATGTCCTGGTTGGTTTTGAGCTGGCAAAAAAATACGACAAGACCAATCAGCTCATATCGGTGGCTATTTATCTGTGCCATAAGTACGAGGTTGATTTTGACCATGCCGCCTGCGTGGCCGGGCTCTGCGACACGCTGTTTAACCGCCTCTGGACGCACCTTGGCCTTAAGCGGGAGGATTCGCTGTATCTGCTTCTGGCGGCCTATCTTCATGACATAGGCAGTTTTATCTATAACCGCGCGCATCATAAGCACAGCGAATACATCATCAGCTGCCAGAGTTTATTCAGGCTCACTGATGAAGAGATAAAAGTCATTGCCTGCATCGGCCGCTATCACCGCAAGGCCGTGCCGGCGCCGGGCCATCCTTTGTATAGTTCGCTTCCGGGTGAGCGGCAGCTCCTGGTTCAAAAGCTCAGCGCACTTTTACGTATCGCCAATGCCCTTGATTGTTCTCACCGCCAGAAAATCGATAAGCTCGAAGTGACCATCAGCCAGGATAAGAGCGTGAAGTTCCTGGTGCACACCAAGAAAAACTTTGTCTTGGAGAAGGCAGAATTCCTTGATAAGAAGGACCTGTTAGAACAAGTCAGCGGAAGCCTCGTTAGCCTTACCATAAAGCAATAACCAAACCCATGGAAGAGACCGCCCAACGTCCCGAAGCAAAATATATACCCCGCGATTTGAGCTGGCTTTTGTTTAACGAGCGGGTGCTGGAGGAGGCGGTTGATTCGAAGAATCCGCTCCTTGAGCGGGTGAAGTTTTTAAGCATATTCGCCAATAATCTTGATGAATTTTTCATGGTACGGGTCGCCTCCCTGCAGAGGATCATTGATTCCGGATACAGCGGCCAGGACCCTTCCGGCTTGCTTCCCCAGGATTTACACAGAGAAATCAAAGCAAAGGCTTCGCAGTTGATTAAACGCCTGTATGAGATTTACCAGGGGAAAATACTCAAAGAGCTCGATAAAAATAAAATATATATAAAAAAATTCGAAGAGCTCAATCCTGAGCAGAAACGCTTTGTTAAGCGCTATTTTGAGAATACCCTGTTTCCGGTGGTGACTCCTCTGGCCGTGGACCAGAGCCGGCCCCTGCCGATACTGCCGTCGAAGACCATCGCCTTTGCCGTGCATGTGACCCGCTACACCGCCAGCAACCTGGCGCTCATCCCGGTTCCTGAGAGCGTCCCCAGCATTTTAAAGCTTCCTTCCGCGTCCGATGAGCACTGGTTCATCCAGGTAGAGGAGATACTCCGGCCGTTCTTAGACGCGTTTTTTAAAGGCTACAAGATTTCCGGCTCAAGCCTCTTTAGGCTCATCCGCGACAGCCAGCTCTACGTTGAGGAAGAGTATGTGGCTGACCTTTTACGGGCCATAGAGGCAGAGGTCAAAAAGCGGCCCCGGGCGAAAATCGTGCACCTGGAACTGGAGAAATCAAGCGCTCCGGAAATAACTGAATTACTTTGCCAGAGCCTGGAATACTTACAAGAGGACATAACTGCCGTTGACGGCGACTTGGGCTTAAGCTATTTATTTGATCTGGTCGAACAGGTGCCGCAGGCTGAATTCGTCTACCCTGCCTATTCACCCGCCGGTATCAGCTACGAAAATATTTTTGACCGCATCCAGCAGGCAGATTTCCTCCTGCACCTGCCGTACCAGTCTTTTGAGCCGACCGTGGACCTGATAAAAACCGCGAGCCTTGACCCCAACGTCCTGGCTATCAAAGTCACCCTGTACCGCACCAATGAAGATTCAGGGATTGTCAGCGCCCTTAAGACCGCGGCAGGTATGAAGAAGCACGTGACCGTCTTGGTAGAGATAAAAGCGCGGTTTGACGAGGAAAAGAATATCCGCTGGGTGCGGGAGTTGGAAGACGCCGGCTGTCATGTCATTTACGGCATCGCCGGAATGAAGATCCATTCAAAAATAGCGCTGGTGGTGCGCAAGGAAGAGGGTAGGATACGCCGCTATGTCCACCTTTCCACCGGTAATTACAACGAGAAGACCGCCAGAATTTATTCTGACCTGGGGTATTTTACGGCGAACGACGATGTGGGCAGGGCGATATCGGATGTTTTTAACGTGATAACCGGCTACTCGGTGCCTACGCGCTGGAAACGCATCGTCTCCTCTCCCTATGACCTGCGCAAATATTTTTTTGAACTTATTGACCAGGAAATCGCCTTCCATAAGAAAAATAAGAACGGCAGCATTTTCGCTAAAATGAACTCGCTCGAAGATATCCAGATGATTGATAAGCTCTATGAAGCCTCGGCAGTCGGCGTTGAGATAAAACTGCTGCTGCGCGGCATCTGCTGCCTCCTGCCCCAGCGCAAAGGCTTAAGCGAGAATATCCAGGTAAAGAGCCTGGTTGGCCGTTTCCTTGAGCATTCCCGCATTTTTGTGTTTAACCACAACGCCAACCACCGGGTTTTTCTTTGTTCAGGCGACTGGATGCGGCGCAATTTCGACAGCCGGATCGAACTGCTCTTTGAGATCTACAACGAGGACCTCAAAGAGCACCTTAAGTTCATCATGGATACCTACTGGAAGGATAATCAAAAATCCTGGCAGTTGCTTGCTGACGGTACCTATGAGAAGGTAAACAAGGGCTCTGAAAAAGTCAACGCCCAGGATTTCTTTTGCGGCTATTACCACCCATGAACGCGCATGCTGCCGATGCCTACGCCGCCACGGTCATTTCCTCACTGTATAAAAAACTCATCCGCCCGCTGAACGCGGCCCGCTTGGGTCAGGACAGCGAAGGTGTCCACCAGGCACGGGTCGTTTCGCGTAGGCTACGCACTGCCTTTGCGATTTTCAAAGATTACCTGCCTGAAAAAAAGCGTAAAGCTTTCAAACGCAGTATCCGGCGTGCCGCTAAAGTTCTGGGGCAAGCCAGGGATTTAGATACCCAGATCGCTTTTTTGGAGGAAACCGCCGCCGGGAAATCTTTGCTCTCTCAAAAATCAACCCTCCAATTTTCCCCGTGTTTAAACCCGTGTTATGGCCAGGGTGATACTGAACCTCGCTTTGGCTCGGTCGAAGTATCAACCCTGCGGAAGCTGAGCTACATTCTTAAATCCCGCAGGGCCTCCCTTCAACCGCGGGTTGCCGCGGCCATAGAAAGGCTTGAGAAGGAAAAGACGCTTGTCCATATACACCAGCTTATCAAGAAACTTAGCCATTCTCCAAGGGCCCAGTCAACCCGGGCATTGCGCTCCTTGGCTGAGAAAAAAATTTCGCGCCGTCTTCTGGGGTTTTTTACCTATGAGGCGTTCATCAGCCGGCCCCAGCGCTGTCGGGAACTTCATAAAACCCGCTTCGCCGCAAAACATTTGAGGTATACCCTTGAGATTTTCAGGCCGCTCTACGGAGCGGGCTTCGATGAGTTCATCAAGGCCAGCCACCACATCCAGAACCTTTTAGGCCGCCTGCATGATTTTGACGTGTGGATTGAAACCCTTCCCCAGATGTTCAGCCAAGATTGTAAAAGAGACCCGGCGCTTGAGCGAGCGGTCAGCCTGGTCGTAAACCATTGCCGGAAGCTTCGCGCTATCCAGCATAAGACTTTCTTTAGATTCTGGCAAAGGTTACGGCGCCGGAACTACTGGGATAGGCTGACCGTCCTGCTTAAGTCCCGACCTGCCTAACCTCCCACCTTCTTCGCGCAAGAAATCCCTCCGATTTCGTATGGGTGCGCCTTTTAGGCGATGCTGGCTATTGACCGGCAGATTCAGAGGAGAGGCTTTGAGCTTTGAGGGTTTTAGAGCAGGTTTTTCTTCCAGTGCTCAACGGTTTGGGGAATCCTGCCGCGCAGGAGTTCAGCGAAGCTTATAAGAGTTTTGCGGGCGTCTCCTACTAGCGAAGGGTATTCCTGCCAGTTGTCGTTGTCTTCACCGTCGTGGTTGACGAGTACATAGTTAAAATAATGGGCCAGTTTCATCTCGGGGTAGGCGCTCCGGGCCCGGGTTTTAATGTTTTTTTTATCGGCAGGGCTTATAGCTCCCTTTTGCTTTACGGTCCGGCGTTTTAATTTATGTTTCATGATGCCGGTTATAAAGGCTTTCAGGACCATGCCGCCGGCGCGTTTTTTTATGGCCACGATTTCATCGCGGGAGAGTGGCGCGATGAACACGCTCAGGATAGGCGTTTTTTTCAGCGCTTTATGTTTCAGGAGCCGGGTGGCGATAAACGGGTTTCCTTCATACACCACGTCGTTGGTTTTCAACAGCTCAGCTATTTGAGCAGTATCAAGGGCTTGCAGGTCACCACGTACGTTCATGACCAGTAACCCCTTTTTTTTACGCAATTTTTTTAAGAATTTTCTCGGCCGGAAGTGGTAATCGACGCCATCGCTTTCATGCGGCCGCGGCGCGCGGCTGTTATAGAGGATGAGCTTGCGCAGAGACTCGGCCCGTTGCGGATGAGATTTCATAAAGGCGTGAAGCAGCGGGCTTTTGCCGACGCAGGAGGGGCCGCTGATGATAATGAGTTTATGTGATTCCGGCGGGTTCATAGTATATAGAGAGCCTTGCGTTTGGATTGTTTATTGAATAGCCGCAGTGCCGTAGGAACCGGCACGATCTGGAATTCAATCGCATTCATTTTAAGAAAAGTTTTGCCTGCGGCGGTAACTTTGCGTTTAGCTGAAGCAGGTGCGCCAATGATGAGGGCTTGCGGGTTTTTTTTGCAGAGCAGCTTAAGCAGTTTAGGAGTGATTAAACCCCGGTTTTGTTCCAGAGCCTTCACTACCTTTGCCCCGCCTGCCTTTACCTTCCCATCGGCCCGGATGAACAGGTTATGTGTATACATGATGTTATCTATACGAATCGATCGGTTCTTAGTGAGTTCGAGAAGGGGATAGATGCCGCCGGCCGGGATGTCAAGACCCAGCGACTGCAGGCAGTAGGCGACTGCCCCCAGGATTATAGCATCGTCGCCTAATTGGGATTCAACGATGGGGCAGAAAGCAAGTTTAGCAAAAAAGGGGTCCCGAGAGAACGTTTTTCTGATTACCGGCAGCAGGAAGTCAGCGCAAGCCTCGATAAGCCCGCCGCCAAAAATAAACATTTGCGGGTCAAAAATATGCCTCAGGCTGATGCAGGCAAGCCCGAGTGTGCGGCCGGCTTCGGTTATGAGCCGGTTCATGAGCGGGTCTTTACTGTTCAAAGCGGCAAGTATGGTTTTACTTTTTATCGCTCCCCTTTTTTTAGCGAGGGATTTACGCATCAATGTCCTGGAGCGCCTTTGGGCGAGGGCATCGCGGATATCCCGCTCAAGGGCCCAGCGGCTTGCGGCTGCTTCAAGACAGCCCCGGTTACCACAGCCGCAGAGCTTGCCCCGGCGGTCAACGATCATGTGGCCTAACTCACCGGCCGCTCCCGATGTGCCGCAATAGAGCTTGCCGTCGATGATGATGCCGCCGCCGATTCCAGTTCCGGGAAAGACACCGATGATATTTGAGGCGTCTTTGCCGGCGCCGAACCATTTTTCACCCAAAACGCCAAAGTTGACATCATTACCGCAGACTACTTTTTGTTTTAGGAGCTTGCTCA
>CAYNSZ010000073.1:0-6654 GCA_964400075.1 uncultured Planctomycetia bacterium | reverse complement strand
GACCAATAATGTCTTGCACCAGCTCCCCGATTAACGGCTTATCCAGCCTGCCTCCCGGGGCGATAACGCTGCTCCCGATTTTTACCACTATTTTTTTCACTGCTTCAGCCATACCCTTCGCACCGCGGGCCCTAAAAACTTTAGACCTGGGCCTTAGACCGGTTTATCTGAAATTATCAATTCAATAAATTTAGTAAGATTGTCCAAAGTAAACGGTTTGGGGAGATAAAAGTCAGCCCCGAAGGTAATACCCCGATCCAGATTTTCAGGTTCTTTTTTTACGGTGAGCATGATAACCGGGGTATGCTTGGTCTCTTCAAAATTTTTGAGAGCTTTTAACACGGCGAAGCCGTCCATTTTGGGCATGACCACATCAAGAATAATGAGATCGGGCTTATGGGCTCGGGCTAGCCGCAGGCCCTCTTCGCCGTCGGATGCAGTAAACACGCGGTAATCACCTTCGCGCTCAAGATTAGATTTAAGAAAAAAAACAACGTCTTTCTCATCGTCGACGACCAGCACTTTTGCCTTTTTCATAAGCCTATTCATATTTTTTGTGTTGCCCTCAGGGAATGCCAGCAACAGGGTGCTGATCCGCGGCAGCACTCTGGTGAGGCTTTATTATATCAAAATTTACTATTTTCCAAAGAAGAGATTTTTTCCATGGCTGCGACCGAAACATACATGAAACCGGCCGAGGCGATTCTTCAGGTTCCGCTATAACCTTCTGGCCGCGCAAGACTAATGCACATCAATGCCGCTTCGCCTTCTCCGGAAACCGTAAGGCATGACTCTTTGAACCGGACATAGATTCCTGCAGAGGGCATACGAAATTGTCGCGGCACCTCCCCGATTAGACAGAGAGCAATGATTGCTATTTTGGACGAGCGCTGATATAATTTTTTTATGGAATGTACGAAGAACCTCCTGGTTGCTTGCGCTCACCACCTGATTAATATTATCGTGAAAATAAATTTCAGAATAAAGGTGGAACGTAAGGCTGCCATCCCCGCTTCAGGCGGTGTGCTGGTGGTGGCCAATCATTCAAGCTACCTTGATATCCCTATCCTGGGTCATGCGCTTTTTGAAAAGCTTGACCAGATAAACTGGATCATATCCACGCAGAATTTTCGCCTCTGGTACCTCAAGTGGCTCTTTTGGATCTTCAGGGTCATCGTGGTCAATGGGACCATCGAAAAAGCAAAGGTTGAACTCGCCCACCGACGCTGGGTAGTGATATTCCCTCAAGGCGGGAAAAAATGGTGCCCTCCGGGCGAATCACGCCGGCGCACTCCCGGCAAGGGAGCCGCAGTCATCGCCCTCACCACCGGCGCAACAGTGCTTCCCGTAGCGATACTGGGAACGGGCAAGGTGCTGCCAGCGCGGTCATTCAAATTTCAACCTCGCCACCCCATAACCGTGCGCATAGGAAGACCTTTTTCATTGCCTGCCGTGGCCGAGGCGCAGCTTACGACCACGATCGTCCAAGAAACCACCGACATGATTATGGATCACATCATCAACCTTATGAAAAATGGCATCAATTAAAAAAATGACTTTGACACATTGCCGGATACTCCCGATACTGCCTCGCCTGACCGCCGGGACCGCCACACTTTGCATTGCCTGCCTTGCGTGGGCGGCTGCAGCGGGAGACACGGGGCAATTCAGCGACGGCCGCCAAGTCCAGCAGGCGGTCAAGGGCCAAAGTACCGGCGAAGATCACCAGATGCAATGGGAGATGCGGCTCATCAATAAGGACGGCTATGTGCGCAAGCGCGTCGCTTACCGCTACATGAAACAGGAAGGAAATTTAAGAAAAATCCTGGTCCGTTTCCATGCACCTGCCGATATCCGCCTTACGGGGCTCATGACCTGGGAAAACCAAGACAGTGACGATACCCAATTTCTGTATCTTCCGGCCCTAAAAAAAACGCGGCGTATCGCCAGTGTCGATAAGGAACAGAGTTTCGTCGGCACTGATTTTAACTACGAGGATATGGCAAATATAAAAATCGATGATTATACCTATGGCCCGGTATCAACCCGGATTATGGAGGGAGAAGAATGTTACTACTATGAGTGTTATGCGAATCCGGCGGCTCGTCCTGTCTACGGCCGCATGAACACCTGGACCAACAAAAAAAGCCTGATTCGGGTACATATCGAATACTACGACGCGCAGGGCAAACTTTGGAAAATAGGCACTGCCCGCAACATCGAAAAGATAGACGGGATATGGACTCCCCTTTACGTATCCATGGAAAACGTAAAGGACAAACATAAAACCGAAATAATCGTAAGCAAGGTTGTTTACAACTCCGGACTTCCTGAAGAGTTGTTTGGCCTGATAAATCTAAAAACCAGCGCCCGGGAAGGGATAGAATAGCTATGGCAGTAAACCTCGTTCGCCTGGCCATCGCAGTTATCTGGGTATTATTATTGGGCATACTCGCCGCTGCCGCGCAGGATAACCCAGTCTCGAGAGAGAACAGCCTCATCAAGCAAACCCTTGATGCCATTGAAAATCAGTTGCAGTTAGCCCGGCAGCCCGATTCTCGGTCTTCCCTAGACGACGGCCAAGGAGCTCTGAGGCCTGTTGACGCCGATGGAGCGGCAAGCCAGCCGCAGGCAGATGGAGAAGTTCTTGAACCAGCGCCGGACTCCGGAAGCGGACCGGTGGCCCAGGAGCCGACTCCCTTGACGCAAGAGACGGCTGCGCAAGAAGACGGAACCGGCCATGAGGAAGAAAAACCGCTCCCGACGCCGCTGGAAATCCACGGCTCCTTCCAGCAACGCCACTATATTGACCGTAAACAAGAAACGCGGCGCGAGCATACCTATGAATTACGCCAGGACCTGCGCCTGGAACTATCCCAGCACATCAATGACCGCTTTAGTTATCTTTTCTCGGCAGACGGCCAGTACGACACGGTCTACAACCCTGAGCATGATTTTGACCAAGAGCGGACAAGACTCCAGCTCTGGGAATGCTACCTGAATTACATCCAGGGCCCTTTGAATCTAAGCCTGGGCAAACAGGCCATCCGCTGGGGCAAATCAGACGAGATCAACCCCACGGATAATTTCACTCCCGAGGACTGGAGCGAGTACCTTAATCTGAGCCGGGCTGAACGCAAACTACCGGTCTGGATGGTCAAAGCTGACTACGCCTTCGAACCCTGGCAACTGGAAGCGGTATGGCAGCCCTATTTCGTCCCCAGTATCATCCCTGAAACCGGCTCAGACTGGGAAAACTATCTTCTGCGCTCTTACCGCGCTAACCGCTTCAGGGTTCGCCGGCCTGAACGGCCCTCCAAAAACATCCGCAACCAGGTAGTGGCGGCAAAACTTACTCAAAGTACTGCCACCTATGATGTCGGGCTCAGTTATGCCTATCACTACGATGCGCTCCCTTCGCTGCACGCAAGCTTCTTGAGCGGCGAAGTCTACCAGCTCTACCCCCGCCAGCATACCATCGGCACTGACTTTGAGACAACCCTCGGCCAATGGGGCCTGCGGGGCGAATGCGCCTATACCCTGGGTGACGTGTTCCCGACCTACGCACCCAGCCATACCGACGCCCTGGTAACTAAAGATGCCGTCAATGCGATTGCGGGAGCGGACTATACCTTTAACAACAATATCTACCTTAACCTGCAGTACTTCGTGCAATACATCCCCGGACACGAAACAGCCATGCAGCCGCGCCAGTTCGAAGACAGCCTCATCTGGAAACTATCGAGGAAATTCCGGCACGACACCCTGCTTCTGGAAGGAACGGGAAGGGTATATCTGTACGACCTTGATTACTTTTGGGAAGTAAAATGTGACTATGACCTCAATGATCTCCTCAAGCTGACCCTGGGCTATGATATGTTTTACGGTGAAGATGACGGTACCTTCGGCCAGTATAATTTCAACGACCAGTTTTTTGCGAAAATAAAATACGCCTTTTGAGCCTATGACCACAAAGCCACGAGTATTGATCGCCTATCCCAATTTCCATAAATACTTCGTCCCTTTTCTTCCCTTCTTCGAACCCTTTGTCGCTAT
Organism: uncultured Planctomycetia bacterium; assembly: GCA_964400075.1. GTDB lineage: Bacteria > Omnitrophota > Gorgyraeia > Duberdicusellales > 4484-171 > JAFGHG01. The sequence continues at coordinate 2,598 of CAYNSZ010000073.1, read as the reverse complement.
TCTACTGGGCAGCCTCGTTGAATCTATTGCCGAGGTAAAAATCTTTGACCGGCGCTATGAAACCGAACGGGCCTGGATAAAAACGCTTAAGAGCTTTAAGCCAGATCTCATCGCCTGCCGCATCCATACCTCCGGTGAAATCTTTACCACCACACGGATGCTTACCCTTGCCAAAGAAATATGCCCAAGCACCACTACCATTCTCGGCGGCCAGCACCCCACGCTTTTGCCCGATGACTTTAACAATCCCTGCTTTGACCTCATCTGCATCGGGCCGGCAGAAGAAACCTTTCCCGAGGTAGTCAAAGCCGTGGCTCAAGGGAAAAACTTTGAAAGCATCAAAGGCCTGGCCATACACACTGACAAGGGATTTATCCTGACCGAAGAACGCCCCATCAAATCCGGGGTCTTTAGCTGGCCAAAATTAAACCGCAGCCTCAGTGACAAATATAAAAAACATTTTCGCATAAGCATTACCGTCACCACGCATGGCTGTCCCCATCGCTGCAGTTTCTGCTCATTGTGGTTTACCGCCCGCGGAACCTATCGGGTACGAGAAATTGAGGAGGTCGCTGACGACATCGCCTCATTGCCGCATCAAAGAGTTTACATCGCCGACGACAATACCTTTCATGATTATAGCCACGCCCTCAAGATTGCTGAAGCCTTACAGCAACGGGGAGTAAAGAAAAAATACGCGGCCTACGCCCGGACCGACACCATCGCCGAACATCCTGAAGTCTTTGAGAAATGGAAAACCTTAGGCCTCTATGCGCTGGTAGTGGGGCTTGAGGTTACCAACAATGAAGGCCTTAACCAGCTCAACAAAAAGACATCGCTTGAAAACAACATAAGGGCCATTGAGATCCTCAATAAGTTAGGCATTGAATGTTACGCCCATTTCATCATCTTTCCTCATTTTACCCGTAAGGATTTTAACGACCTATGGCAATTTATAAAAAAATATAATATCGCCTATCCCTATTTTATTCCCCTCACACCCACCCCCGGCACCATACTCTTCAAAGAAATGAAGGAGAAAAAAGAGCTCACAATATTTAACTACGGGTTTTATAACCTTGAATACATGGTGTGTAAAACCGCCCTTTCGAAATGGCGTTTCTATTATGAGTACCTCAGGCTCTGGGTAAAGAGCATCTCACCGCTTACGTATCTGGCCATGCGCCGGCATATCAGCTTCGCCGCATACCTCTGGCGCCTGACCATCGTCTTACGGGCGACTCCGCTCTATATTAAAAATGCTATCCAGCAAATCAGAGAAGAGAAAAACAACACCTACGATAAGATCAAAGATACGCTCCCGCCGTCGCTGCGGGAAGGCTATCGGTTTAGGTTTATGAATATACCCGATCAATCCTAACAAGCATGTCGCTGATACAATGGTCGTCGAAGCTCATCGTAAAACATCCCCGCCTTAATCTCGTGCTCCTTTTGATTATTACGCTTCTGTTCGCAGCCGGCCTGCTGCATCTGCGCCTGGATACTTCTCTTTCTGCCTTTGTCATACGCAACGACCCGGATATGCGTTATTACAACATTCTTAAGGAACTTTTTGAGACCGATGAAACCATCGTCATCGGCTTCAAAGCTGACGATCTCTTCGCCCAGAAAGACCTTGCCTTCATACAAAATTTGAGTAAAAAAATCGAAGCCATACCCTTCGTGCGCAATGTGCGCAGCCTCACCACCGCCAATCTTATCACCACTACCCCGGAGATGTTTGAAGTCAAAGCCCTGGTCGATACCTTGCCGCAGTCGCGCCAGGATAGCGAACGTATCCACAGCCATGCCACGACGAATTATTTATACGCTAAAGACCTGGCTTCGCTTGACGGGCGGTTTGCCTCGATACTGGTGGACATACAAAACGACCCCGGCAGCCAGCGGACAAAAAAAGTAATGCAACGCATCCAAGAGCTTCTCGGGACAGAAACCAAACATACCGCCTATAAGCTCTATTTGGCGGGTGACGCCATTATCAACTATTCGCTGGGAGAATACATGCAGCGGGATTTTTTTGTATTCATTATTCCCATCTATCTGCTGATGGCCGTCCTCATGCGTTTAACCATGGGCCGCTGGCGCGATGCCCTGGTTTCGCTGTTGGTAGTGAGCTGTTCACTCATCTGGTCCATGGGGACGCTGGCGCTTATGGGCAAAACCATTAACAACGTCACTATCGGCATTATTCCCCTTATTTTTTGCATCGCGCTTGAAAATATTTACTACATCCATGATATGTACTATAACCGCCTGCGGCGCACGCTTGACCCGCGGGCTGCTTTTCGGGAAGCGTTAACCCTGATACTGCGGCCGTGCTACTTTGCCAGTTTCACTACGGTACTGGGATTTGCGTCGCTTATGATCAACTGTATCAAGCCTATCGTGGATTTCGGCATTCTGGGAAGTATCGCGGCGATGCTTGCCTTCATCATCTCCAGCGTACTCATACCCAGTTTTCATCTCCTGCTCAAGATGGGGCATTCTCCCATTGCGGGTGTCATGGGAAGGGTTCTGACAGGGTATGCTGTGACCTTCAATCGGAGGCACAAACGATCGGGGCACCTGTTTCAGAAC
>CAYNSZ010000072.1:0-6667 GCA_964400075.1 uncultured Planctomycetia bacterium | reverse complement strand
ACGCTATTTTTCTGCGCCTCCGGCTTGAAAAATAGCTGCCTCATTTGACCTCCTTGGTTATGACCGCTTTCACAGCGTTGGCAAGCGCCTTTAACCCGTCCAACTCGGATTCGCCGGGAACATACTGGACATACGCGCCCTGCCCAACAAGTTCTATGCCTGAATCAGCAAGCATCTCTTCCAGTTCCTTAAATCCGCCTGGAGCCCAGCCGTATGAGCCGAAGGTAAAACCAAAACGCTTGCGCGGCTTAAGCCCCCGCAGGTAGATAAGAAACGCACCCACGCTCGGAAGCATTTTACCGTTTAAAATCGGGCTGCCCAGTATCACCCCTTTCGAACGCATCACTTCGGTTACGGCATCGGAAATATGGGTGGTTTTAAGATTAATCAAGGTAACCGGGATAGTATCCCGGTCAATGAGCTGGGCAAGCCTTGTTGCCATTTTCTCGGTTGAATGCCACATGGTATCGTAAATGACCACTGCCCGTTGTTCACTCTGGTGTCGGGCCCACTGCCCGTACAGGCGCACTATCTTTTCCACGTGCTCCTTGTTTCTCCAGATCAAACCGTGCGAGGGGCAAATCATATCGAAGGGGACTTTCTCAAGCTCTTCCAGAACTTTGCTCACCTGGCTGCTATAGGGAAGAACGATATTGGCATAGTACTTTAACGCCTCTCGAGCGACGATATCAAACCCGACCTCATCGGCATACCGCTCGGCGCTGGCGTAGTGCTGGCCAAAGGCATCATTGGGAAACAGAATCCGGTCCAAAGCGGAGTAGGTAGCCATGGAATCGGGCCAATGTACCATGGGCATGAGAAAAAAAGAAAGCGTGCGTTTGCCGATGGATACAGTATCGCCGTGGTTGACGATTTTAAATTTCCAGTTCTTCTTGAAATGTTTTTGAAGACCTTCCGCTCCCTTGGGTGAACAGATGACCTGCGCCTCGGGACAAAGCCGCAGCAACTCCTCAATAGAGCCGGAATGGTCCATTTCCGTATGGTTGGATACGATATAGGCGATGCGTGAGGGATCAATCGCCTCTTTGATGCGGGAAAGCATTTGAGGCCAGCCGTATGGCTTAACCGTATCAATCAGGGTGGGACTCTCATCGCCTATCAGGTAGGCATTGTAGGTCGAACCCGAAGGGGTAGAATAACCGTGGAAATTGCGCAGGTCCCAATCAATAGCGCCGACCCAGTAAATGTCTTTATTGATGCGCGTCATGGTGCCATTGAAACGTAAGCGTCTAACTTATTCCTCTACCGGTTCAAACATGCCCTTATCAACCCCGCAAACCGGGCAAATCCAATCATCAGGAAGGTCTTTGAACGCGGTCATGGGTTCAATGCCGCCGTCCGGATCGCCTAGCTCAGGGTCATAAATATAATCGCAGGCAGTGCATTTGTACTTCTGCATGAAAATCACTCCTTTCTTATGAGGAATGAGCTATCATCGACCCCTTTCAACACCACCACCAAAGACCGGTGATTTTTGCGGGTCGAATGAACCTCTCCGGACTTCCCGATTTTTCTTTATGTTTATTCGGGTTATCGGGATCCCGTTTACGAGCTATTCCGTAAACGGGAAGCCCGGAGTCTCTGTATAATCCCGCCTTCGCTAGATATGCGAAAATTCTCAGCGAGAATTTTCGGCTATCCGGCGGGCCAATAGGTTCCGGGATGCTCCGTGAAAATTTTTCAATCAAAATTTTCACGGTATACAGGCATCCCGGAAGATAATCGACATGCATTCACTTTCGGCCTTGAAAGACCGAAAGTGTCTGTGGTCGATTAATTGTACCATAGGAACTTCTCTTGTAAACCCTGATGTGTAGGTTCAGGCACTCGCCTTTGAACCCAGAATTTCTCTTAAATCCTCATCGGGTGTAGTGATCGGCTTAATATGGAACTTCTCGGCCAGAAGCTTCAGAAGATTCGGCGACACGAACGCCGGCAAGGTCGGGCCCAAACGGATATTTTGTATGCCCAAAGAAAGAAGGGTAAGCAGGATACAGACAGCTTTCTGCTCATACCAGGAAAGGACCAGTGAAAGCGGCAAATCATTAACCGTGCAATTAAAAGCTTGCGCGAGGCTTGAAGCGATGACAATCACTGAGTAGGCGTCATTGCACTGGCCGCAGTCGAGCAGCCGGGGCACTGTTTGGATACTGCCGAACTCAAGGCTGTTGAACCGGAACTTGCCGCAGGCAAGCGTCAGGATGACGCAATCCCGGGGAACTTTCTGGGCGAACTCGGTATAATAATTTCTGCCTGGCTTGGCTCCGTCGCAGCCGCCGATCAGAAAAAAATGTTTAATCTTGCCCGAGCGGACCGCTTCAACCACTGTGCCAGCTAAGCTTAAAACTGTCTTATGGCCAAACCCGACAGTGATTTCTCTGCCGGGCATCTCCGCTTTGAATCCGCCCAGCTCCAGGGCTCTGCTAATGACCGGCGTAAAATCTTTCACTCCTTTGTTATCGCTGATATGCGTGATGTTGGGCCAGCCGACCAGGCCGGTGGTAAAAAGCCTGTCAGCATAAGAGGTTTTCGGCTTCTGGATGCAATTGGTGGTGAAAAGAATCGCTGCCGGCAGGCCATCGAACTCTTTCTGCTGATTCTGCCAGGCAGTACCGAAATGACCGGCGAGGTGTTTATATTTTTTCAGTGCGGGGTAGCCGTGGGCAGGGAGCATCTCGCCGTGGGTATAGATATTGATTCCCTTACCTTCGGTTTGCTCTAGCAACTGCTTTAAATCGTACAGGTCATGGCCTGAAACGATAACCGCCGGACCCTTTATAACTGCCCGTGATACTTTGGTAGGCAGAGGGTCTTGGTAATGGCTGCGGTGAGCTTTATCGAGTATTTCCATACAGCGCATATTCACCTTTCCCAGCTGCAGCACTAAAGAAACTAGCTCATCCGTACTCAGCTTCTCTTCACCCAGGGCGGCCAATCCCGTATAAAAAAAAGAACTCACCGTTTCATCAGTCTCGCCTAAAATCGCGGCATGGTCAGCGTAAGCAGCCATACCTTTCAGGCCGTAGAGAATAAGCTCTCGCAGGCTCGCCTTGTCAATATCGGGCCCAAAAACAGCGGCCGGGCTTACCGAACGGCCCTGGGCAATCAAACCGCAAAGACTATCCGAAGGGATAAAATTTACCGGTGTGGACAGTTCGCCGCTCAACCCCGCCGCGGCCGTGCCTGCCTTGGCCTTGAGATATTCTTTAACCGTCTGGGCTTTGCGGATAAAGACAGCGATATCCTCTGGGTCAAAATTTACATTGGTTACGGTAATAAACAAACCTTCCATAACCAGACGATCGACCGAGGCGTCCTTCCACCCTGACTCTCTGAGCCGGCTGCCAATAACCCCGATGCCACGCAAGCAATGAATCACCAGATTCTGTAAGGCGGCAACATCCGCATCCTTACCGCAAACCCCCATGGCAGTACAGGCGATTCCCATCCCAGTCTGTTCACACTGACGGCAATGCATGGTACTCATACTACCCTCCTTCCCGCTTAATAATAAATACTATGGTGCGGGAACCCGAAGCACTCCCGGTAAATTTGCTCGGCCTACGGACAGGAAAATTTACCGGGCATAGAGATGCGCGGGGTCCTTTTATCCAATTGTTCAATTCCCACCCCGCTTTGAGCGGACCAACGCTGCGGTCCTCTATGATTTCAACAACTTCAAAAGCAAGGTTTTGTGCCGCTCTTCTTCGGCAATAATCTCGCCGAGTTCATCAGCGGACCTCGGCGAAGACACCTGGACTCTGCAGGCTTGATAAAACCGTATTGATTTGTCTTCGATAATGGCGCCTATTTTCAGGGCCTTCACCAAATCCGGTATGGCCTCATCCAAGGCTTCCATCTCCTGATAGGGAGAAAATATGCCGAAATCCATAGAGCTTAAAAGATCGTCGTCTTCACTGCTATCTTCCCCGGTCAGCCTGAGCCGCTCAAGTGACTCCTCGAAAAAGCCCAGATGCCGCGTTTCTTCGTTCATAAGAAACTCAAGGGTTTCTTTTACCGAAGCCTTCTGAGCCGTGGCAGCGAGTTTCCGGTAAAAACGAATTCCGTCTTTCTCGATTTTTACCGCGATACGGTACGCTTCGGCCTCGTTAAAATCAGTAATGACCAATGCGCCTTTTTTTTCTTCTATGTTCACGGCCTATTCCTCCTTTTTCAAAAACCGTATTATTTCCCTGCAGAACGCGGGCAAATCAAAAGGGTTGCGCGAGGTTATGAGATTTTTGTCCACGACTACTTCCGTATCCACAAACTTTGCCCCGGCATGGGCCAGGTCGTCTTTGATCGCAAAAAAAGAAGTTGCCTTTTTGCCGCGCAATACTTCAGCTGAGGCTAAAACCCATCCGCCATGACAGATAGCCGCGACGAGCTTCTCCTGCCTAAACAATTGAGCGACGAACCCGTTAATATCCTCATGTCTGCGCAGGAAATCCGGAGCCCAGCCGCCGGGAATGATAACGCCGGAGAAATCTCCGGGATTGGCATTTTTTACCGAGATTTCAGCGCTGACCGGATAGCCTTCTTTGCTTTTGTACTCTTTTTTTTCCGGCCCCATGAATACTACCGGTATGCCCTCTTCCTTCAAACGCAAATAGGGGTACCAGACCTCAAGTACCTGATACTGCTCTTCAACCAGCACCGCTACCTTTTTCATAATTCGCCTCCAATTTCATCGATAGCTCTGGCAACTATAAAATCATTACCAGTCAATCCGCCTGCCGCGTGAGTAGATAAGGTGACCGTCAACTTGTTATAACTTACCGCCAGAGAGGGATGATGCCCCTGCTCTTCGGCAATAAAGGCGACCAGGTCGAGAAAGGCCTTCGTCTGGAGGAAATCGCTGAACTTGTATGTCTTTTTGATTTTTTTACCTTCAACGAGCTCCCAACCGGAATACTTTTGAAGCAGTTTATCGGCTGCGGCGGGAGTTAACGGCAGGGCACCCTGCTCGCAGGGCGCACAACGCGAAGGAAGCTCTGGCGGTGTCAGCGAAGCAGGGCTCTTGAGAATATCAGCCAAAGCGGCCAAGGCCCGGGCATAATCAGGGGGACTGGTGAGCTCATCCACAATCTGGACATAGCGTATAATATTATTTTTATCTACAATCCATACCGAACGCGCCAGGAGCCCAAGTTCTCTAATCAGCAAACCGTAATTGATCCCAAAAGAAGAATATTTATAATCTGAGAACACCAGGAGATCCTTAACGTCAAAGGTATCGCAGAATCTCTTCTGAGCAAAAGGAAGGTCTTTACTGATGGCGAGGACCGTTACCTGGTCGGAAACTCCCGCTGCCCGTTTATTAAATTCCTTAACCTGGGCATCGCATACCGGGGTATCGAGGGAAGGGAATGAGGTCAAGAGTTTGACTTTTCCATCGGCAGCAGGCAGGCTGACTTCTTCAAGCCCTCCATTTACAACACGAAATAGAGGGGCTGCTCTCGCCACCGACAACCTTCTTCCCAAAAGCGAAAGTTTTCTGCCTTTGAAGGTAATGGTACCTGCCATGGGCCACCTCCTTTCTGCTCCCTGGACTTTCTTTACAGGTTCCAGGACCCTTTTTCCTTAGCCAGCGTATCCGGAGAACAGCATTTTACTTTACTGACTGGTTTTTTCTTGCCTTGGCAAACAAAGCAAATAGAAGTCTTGTCTTTTTTTATCTGCTTTTTTTTCATAGTTCCCCCTTTTTAAACTTTATTATTGGTAACAGAAAAAATAGCGCTTTTATTCATAAGCGGCTAGCCTCAACTCTTTCCGCGGGAACCAAGCTGGCCATCGAGCATCAACAGCGCGGCGGCGGCCTCCTTAATCATCGAGAGCTTGGCGATAATTTCAGCAACGTTCTTTTCCTCTTCAACCTGTTCGCTGATAAACCACTGCAAAAATACCGCCGCGGCGTTATCTTTGAGTTTACCTACCTCAGCATAAAGGCTGTTAATGCGCGAGGTCACCTTTTGTTCATGCTCGAGCGACTTTTTAAAAACATCTAGCGCAGATGAAAATTGAGCATGCGGTTTAGGTATAGCCTCAAAAACCACGCTCTGGCCCCGGTCGTTTAAAAATTCGTAGAACTTCATCGCGTGTTCTGATTCCTCTTTTGCCTGTGTTTTCATCCAGTGGGCAAAGCCGGCGAGATTAACGCTATTGAAATAAGCTGACATTGATAGATAAATATAAGCGGAATAGAGCTCGAAATTAAGCTGTTCGTTAAACCCTTTAACTAGTTTTTTATCCATGGTTACCTCCTCAATGAGACTTGGTCTTTTCGCGAGTAAGCGAGCGAAAAGACCGTAGTCGAATTGATATCCGCCGAGTCCGGGTAAAGTCTCGCCAGAGAATTTACCCGGTATGTAGCGAGGCGGATACCTCTTTCCTTCACAAAGCCACACCTCAAAAGGCGATTGAATCTCCTCAGGCTATCCTGCAAATAGGTTCCCGATAACCCTGATAAACATAAAGAAAAATCGGGAAAACCCGGGGTTTCTTTATAACCCCGCCTCCGCTCTATACAGCAAAAATTCCGACTGGGAATTTTTCCCGACTTCGGCGGGGTCAGCTGACCTGCTCGACCTTCTTCACTTCCGGCACTTTTTCCTTCAGTCTTTGCTCGACACCCAATTTAAGGGTA
>CAYNSZ010000071.1:933-6696 GCA_964400075.1 uncultured Planctomycetia bacterium | reverse complement strand
GGGATAATCGACATGTTAAATCCCGCCGTAGGCGGGATTTAAGCTGGTCGATTAACCGCTTAGGTTTAACACCAGTCTTTTAATCTCATCCAGTTTTTCCTGCGCGGCAGCCTCGCCGCGCCGGATAAATTCGGTCATATCGTCAAAAGCAAGCCATCCTAATCCCTCCAGATGCGGGTGAATCACGACATCGGCGATTTTGAGCGCCTGCTGCACGAATTGTTGCTGCATGGTCTCGATGCTGCCGAAAACAAAATCAAACACATGCAGGGCTTTGCGGCGCTGGTAATGCCGCAGGGCTTCTTCTTCGGAAAGAGTGATGTTGGAAGCGATGATTTTGTGCGCTGCAAATTCGAGCAGAATTTTGGTCGGCAGGGGATTCAGGATGCCGCCGTCAAGCAGCATGTCTTTCTGAAACCGTACCGGCTCAAAAAATCCCGGGAAAGCGCAACTGGCGGCAAGGGCTTTATAGAGAGGGCCGCTTTCCAGTACGACGGTCTTACGCTTCACAAAATCAAAGGCCACTATTTTTAAGGTGTGCTTTAAATCATGAAAGGTGAGGTCAGCGAAGACTTTGCGAAAAATATTTTCCAGGCGCCTCGATTTCATAATACCCTTGAAGGGAAAGGAAAAACCGGTGAACGCAAAACTTCCCAGCTTGCGACCAAGCTCAAGGGAATGCCGCTGGATGTCGGCAAGACTAAACCCTGCCGCCCAAAGCGTGGCGATGATCGAACCCATGCTTGAACCGCAGATAATATCAATGGCGATATTATGTTCTGCCAGGACCTTTAAGACTCCGATATGAGAATATCCGTACGCGGCGCCGCTGCCCAAGGCAAGACCCACGGTAACCTCGCCGATCTGGCGGCTCACCCGGCGAAGAGCTTTGGCATAAATCTCTGAATCCTGAGGCGGAAGCACCACATATACCGGTAGGCTGAGGACGGCTTGGCCAGAGTCATCCCTTGGCGAAGATTCAGCTACCACGATTTTTATTTTGTCCTCATCGAGCGGATTCTTTGTCTTTAAAGCCTCCAGAAACTCCCGAGCCTGCTGCTGCTCGTCGAGGGATATGAGCAGGTGCAACTCCCGACAGGGTCCGATAAATACTTCATAGGCTTCTTGAGCCCCAGCCGCAGTAACCTCATAGAGCACAAAATGGTAATTTTCAGAAAGATAGTTCAAAAGAGAAAGAAAGTTTTCAGGGCTGTCCCCTTTAATAAAGAGCAGATCTGCTTTCTCATGAAGAATAAAATCAGCAAGACTATTTTCCTGGAAGTTTTCAAGCGGCAGGGCCGTTTGCGCCACGGCGCTGTTCGTGGCGTTCTTGACACAAATACAGCGCTTTGCCGTCTGCTGCGCTATGGCCATGCCAAGATCAACAAGGTAGTCCTGAACCGGCATAGTAAACGCGGCCAGGACCGCGATTTTTTTCGATTGGAAAATCTGCTTTGGCTTTGAACGGGCTTGAACTCTCTGGGAGAGTATCCGCGAGAACTCCAGGGAAAATAGAGGTTCTTGTTTAAGGAAATCTTTGAAGCGGTCCTTGTCGATGAGCAGAATCTCTGAATTTTCAATCGAACCGGCAGTCACCGAATGCGCCGATTCGGTCAAAAGCGATATGATCCCGAAACAGGTACCGCGCTTGAGAATTTCAATTTGTCGCGGGCGCCCCTCAGTGAACACCGACACTGCGACCCTGCCCTTAAGCAGCACGTAGAGGAAACCAGGGTCTTCATTCTCCCGGTAGACCAACTCATTATGCCGGTATAAGCGCACCTCGGCAAGGGCAAGGAATTTGTTCAAACTTTGTTTATCTAATTTGTTAAAGGGGGAAATGTTTTCAAGAACCAGCTGGATTTCCTTGGATTCCATAACGAGAAGGCGGTTGAAGAATGGGCTGCGCTTATAAAAAGTCTTCCATGCGCATCCGGTTATCTTTACAAATCGAGCCGTAGTGCAAGGCAAACGGCCGGCAGTTGCGCCGAAAATCCTTATAGTCGACCTCATAGAGGCCGAAGCGGGGCTTAAAACCCTTATCCCATTCGAAGTTATCCATGAGCGACCACCAGAAGTAGCCCCGTATATCCACGCCCTCGCTCAACGCTCGGGCGAGGCTGCGCAGATGGGTTATGAGAAAATCCTGGTAGAGATACTCCTGGTTTTCCGCGGTCCCGTTTTCGGTAACCATTACCGGCAAATGGTATTTTTTTAAGCTCATCAGTAGTTCATACAGCCCTTGAGCGTATATGTGCCAGCCAAGTTGATTGGTGCGCTCGCTATGGCGTGTACTGGCACAGGTGGTGCCCGTAAGCCCCTTAAATCTGGTATAATCCCGGCAGTAATAATTAACTGCCAGAAAATCAAGGCTGCGTTTTCTTCGCAGGTAATCGAGGAGCCGGTAATTGAAGTAATGGTTACGGATAGCGGCACTGAAAGCGTTAAGCAGGGGCAGGCCGTGATCGCAGGGGGTAAAAACACGCATGTGGTGAGCCTGAGAAACCTCAACCCCCGCGGGATCGTCCCGGTAGATACGCTTTATCTCCTGGTACCCGCACAGATACGCACTCACCATGTTGGCAAGAGCTTTCTTCGCCTGAAAATATGAGCGGTATCCGGGCGGCCAGATGCCCTCAAGATAACCGTTAACAATATAAACCAGGGGCTCGTTAAATATAAGCCACAGACGAACGTGCTCCTTGAAAGCCTCGACCACGGTCTTAAGATAACTCAGGAAGGAATCGACGTTTGCGGATTTGAGCCACCCTCCCCCCTTCATAAACCAAAGGGGATTGGTGAAATGATGAAGCGCTACTACTGGCTTAAGGCGATAGCTTTGCAGCGAATCAAATACCTGCCGGTAATGTTCGAGCTCCTCCGGAGAAAACTGTTTGCTCTCAAGGTGTACCCGTGACCACTCAAGGGATATGCGCAGGGCGTTTAAGGAAAGGAGGCGGGCAGATTTGAAATCGCTGTCAAAGCTGTGGTAGTGGTTACAGGCTAAACCGGCTTTCGTGAGCCCGCGGGCAAGCTCCCAGTCATGCCAGTCGCAGCGCAAATTCCCCCCTTCACATTGATAGCTGGAAAGCGCGGCACCCCATAAAAAAGAAGGAGGAAATTGCACATGCATTTTTACTCACAAGCCCGGCGGATTCGCCGCGGGCCGGCAAAAAGAAAGCCTGGTTGTGACAAGCGCCTGCCGAGGCGGTCCATTAACCCGTAATGACTTTCAGGGCTCTTTCGTCATTATCCGAGGAAAACACCACCATGGCTGGCCCACCCACCTGAGCGGTCGTTGCGTAAAGATAATTAATGTCTATTTTATGATCTTTTAATTTTGAAGCCATCTGGAATAGCTGGCCAACTTCGTCGGGCATTTCTACCACCACGATATTTTTTTCTTCCACCTTGCCGACGCTCTCTAATATTTCCTTGGCCTTTTGATGATCTGAAGCCACAATCCTGAAAAAAGCTTCGTCATCGAATGCCCAGGCAGAAATTGCCCGGATGTTCACTCCTCTATTCTTGATAACCCGCGCTATCTCCTCCAACTCACCCACATGATTTTGAGTAATGAGGAGGATCTCTTTAGCTCTGACTGCTTTCATCCACAACCTCCTTAATTACCCCGCTGAAAGCGGGGGAATTAACCCCGACGAGAGTCGGGGTACAGACTTAACTGCTTATTACCCCGCCGAAGGCGGGGGGAATCTCCGCTCCTTTATATTCTGTATACAGCGGAGTCCCGCTTATAAAAGCAATGGTGCGGGAACCCCGACGAGTTCACGAGTCGGGGCATAATTCCGCTCAAAACAGATATTACAGCTTTACTATTCCACTTGGAGCGTACAACCGATGCGATACGCTGTGTGATTCAATTTTTTTTATCTCTTGCACGCTCGCTTGTACGGTATTAGCAACCCGCTGCTACCAGGAGGGATCGAGGAGGCGTTTCCACCAGCCTTTGTCGGCCTCTTCGTTTTCAACCCGATGCAGGCGCCGCTTGAGGTATTCCGCTTTGGTCAGATTACTCTCTTCCCAGCCGGACCGAACATGTTGCTTGAGACAGCCGGTTAAAAGCATCCCCGCAAGCAGTAACCAGATTAGTTTATTCATATAAATTATTATACCATAAAAAATTGAAGCTCCACGGGTTTTCCAACCCCACCTGCCGGTAGACAGGAAATATTTCATTCGCTTCGGCGAAGGCGGATTAAATTTATACGCCTCACCTGATGCGCATGGTTCTTAGCATTTTATTTTCGGCAAGTTATGGTAATATAGGTATCATGCAAAAGCAGCATTTTAGGCCTGCGCACCACACAAAGATGACAGGCAAATGTTTATCCAGTTGGCAGCGATGCGCGATGGGAAAAATCATGGGGCTGGTACCGGGTAAAACATTTTTTTGTTTTCTCCCAGACGAGGTCATTGGATTTGCCGCCAAAAATTCCGGGGCCTTGCCAAAGCTCTTAGGCAATCTATGAAAAGTTATAAACTCAAATCATTTGCGGCGGCGGTGGCGGTCATCGACTACGAGAAAAACCTCAATCCCCAGCAGCTGAAAGCGGTTAGCGAAGCTGACGGGCCGTCGCTGGTCCTGGCCGGCGCCGGCAGCGGTAAAACCAGGGTGTTGATTTACCGGCTCGCCTACCTGCTTGAAAAAGGCGTGCCCGTCGAAAACATACTCCTGGCCACCTTCACCAATAAAGCCGCCAACGAGATGATCAACCGCGCCGAAATTCTGCTTAAATCCAGCCTCAAGAACCTCTGGGCAGGCACCTTCCATCACATCGGCAATATCACCTTACGCAAAGAAGCCCAGCGGCTGGGATACTCTGCCAACTTTACCATTGTCGATAAAGAAGACGCCTATGATCTGATCGATGACTGCATGGAAGACCTGGGATTTTATAAAAAAGAAAAAATGTTTCCCAAAAAAAATATCATCTATAACGTATATTCTCTCGGCGCCAATGCCCTCAAAGATACTGAAACCGTTATCCAGGAATTCCACCCCCATATCCAGGACTATACCGCTGAAGTAATAAAAATACTAAGCCGCTATGAGAAAAAGAAACGCCAGTCTAATATAATGGACTTTAGCGACCTTTTGACGAACTGGCTGCGTTTACTTACGGATGAATCATGTGGGAAGGATTTCGCCGAGCTCTTTCGCTACATATTGGTAGACGAATACCAGGATACCAACAAAGTCCAGTTTGAAATCATTAAGCGCTTAAGCTCCTGCCACAAGAACATCCTGGCAGTCGGAGACGACGCTCAATCCATCTATTCATTCCGGGCAGCGGATATTAACAACCTGCTCGATTTTCCCAAAACCTTTGAAGGCACAAAAATATATAAACTGGAAATCAACTACCGCTCTACTCCCCAGATACTGGCCCTGGCCAATGATATTATCAGGCACAATATCCGCCAGTTTCCCAAAACCCTGGAGCCGATGAAACCGGACGGTGAATTGCCCGCGGTGGTGCAGACCAAAGACGTCTACCAACAGGCCCAGTTCATCGGCCAGCGCCTGGTGGAACTGAACCGTGAAGGTATCCCCTTACGGGAAATGGCAGTGCTCTTTCGCTCACGCTTCCAGGCGCTGGAGCTGGAAATGGAACTGCTGAAACGCAGCATCCCCTACGTGGTCAGGGGTGGCGTGCGCTTCTTTGAACAAGCGCATATCAAAGACGTTCTTTCCTATCTTAAGATAACGCTCAATGCCACGGACGAACTCTCCTTTAAACG
>CAYNSZ010000071.1:0-923 GCA_964400075.1 uncultured Planctomycetia bacterium | reverse complement strand
CCAGTGCTTTATGGAGGGAAATCGCACGTTTAAAGGGGAGTTCGTCCGTGGCATTGGCAGAAGCTTTGCCTATAAGATCTGGGAACGCTACAGCAACCAGGAACCGTTGGCTGATATTGCGCAAAGCCTTCCCAAACGCCAGCGTGAAGGCTGTAAGGAATTTGCCGCGCTCCTTGAAAACTTGCGCGCAACTAAGACCGCGGTGGCGGCGCTGGGAGAAATCCTCAAAACCTACAAAGACTATTGTTATCTCTCCTTTGACAACGCCGATGAGCGCATTCTCGACCTTGAGGAATTAACCAAAATGGCCGCCAATTACCCTGCCACACGCCAGTTCTTGCTTGACCTGAGCGCTTTCGAGGATTTTAAAGGCGAGACCAGAGTCGGTAGTTCAGAGCCAGACGAACTTCTTGTCCTTTCAACCATCCATCAGGCTAAAGGCCTTGAGTGGGAGGTTGTGTTTATCATCGGTTTTTCTGAATATGAGTTCCCCCACCCCAAAGCGCTTAACTCGGAAAACAGCCTTGAAGAAGAACGCCGCCTGTTTTACGTGGCGGCTACCCGCACCAAGTCGCTCCTGTATATCACTTACCCCCAAACCAAATACACCTTTCGCAACGGCGCTATCATTACCCGGCCATCGCAATTCCTCTACGAGTTGGACAACAATACCTATGAGGAAATAGCGGTTGAGTCAGGATTGTAGCGGGGAATTGCTACCTGCTCACGTAGCATACATATGCAGATGGGAAGTCCATTCCTTAAAATTCCAAACAAATTCAAAATTTCAATGACCAAATGACCAAAACGTTTTCGTTTCGGACATTTGGATTTTGGTCATTGGGATTTGTTTGGAATTTGATGCTTGGTGCTTGGAATTTATCCGTACGGGCGTCGTAGCCGTAGCCTGCCCGCCGAAAGGC
>CAYNSZ010000070.1:0-6738 GCA_964400075.1 uncultured Planctomycetia bacterium | reverse complement strand
AAAATTTTGATTGAAAATTTTCACGGAGCATCCCGGAACCTATTGGCCCGCCGTAGTCATGGGGAATTTCCGCAGGAAATTACCCATGTATCTAGCGGAGGCGGGTCAATAGACCCCGCCGTAGTCAGTAAAAATTCCCAGTCGGAATTTTTACTGTATACAGCGGAGGCGGGGATATTGAGGAAACTACGGGCTTTTACCTTCTCCCTTCTCTCCTAAGCTAAATACTCCCTCTACCTTTTCCCCTAAACCCTATCCCCTTACATACCGCTGCGCCTCTTATGAATTATCCTGATGCGGATATAGTGAAAAACTACGAAGGGTAAGGCCAGTCCTTGTCTGGACGCAAGAACAGGCATCAGAGGTTGGGAGCTACGGCTTCAAGACCTGCTTTAAATTTATCAAGCTGCTGCTGGAATAAGGCGTCATCGGGGTGCTGCTCCGCGAGCTTGCTTTCAATTTCAATCGCCTGGTTATAGTCGCCTAATTTATACAATACTTCAGCTTTGGTATCGAGATAGGATGGATTATCAGGGTCAAGGGAAAGCGCGGTATCGACCAGCCGGAGAGCCTCTTGGAGTTCTTTGTCCTGAGTCGCATAAATCCAAGCGAGGTCATTATAGGCTACGCTATAATCAGGCTTTATCCGGATGCTCTCCTGTAACAGCTCTTCCTGCTCGCTCACCGAAAGTCTTGTTCCGAGCGCGTGATATTTGGCATAGGCAGGATTGGAAAAATAAAAAAAAGTAACCGGTAGCACCACGAGCAATATATTGTAGGCATAATGAGCGATGACCCCCGGCAAAATCGAGCCTGACCAAAAACGAAGCAGGGTCACCAAAAATCCCATCAAGAATATCACTGCCAGCCCGAACCAGCTTCCCCAGACCTGCTCGATATGCATCAGGCCGAAGAGCAAAGAAACAAATATAAGGGCGAACAGCTTGCCTTTCAGCTTATCCAGAATAGAATAGAGGTAGCCGCGGTAAATAATCTCTTCGATCAGCGGCGCGATAAACATGACCGAAAAAAGAAAAGCCAGCATCGCTACCGGCGTCGCTTCGGAAAGAGCAAGGCCAAGCGGGGTGATGACCGTGGTGTCGAGGTTCTCGGAGACCAAGAAGCTTCCGCCGGCAAGTACAACACCGATCAACAAGGGGGCCAAAATGTTCTGCAGGAAAAATTTATCGACCGCCTTAAAACGGACATAGCTCAAGAAACCTTCGCGATGGTTACGGCGCACTGTCCGCCAAATCAAAAAAATCACCAGGCCGTGCGAAGCAAGGCTTAAAACCACAAACTGGAGCAATTCAGTCCTCAATGCCTCCAGAAAGAATGCTGCCGCCGCATAAACCAGATGCAGGCAGTTGACAAAAAAGAACCAACTAATGACAATTCCGGTGCATTCGGTAAGTACTAAAAAAGCAGGGCTGCGGTATTCGGCCTGATTACTCAATTTTCTCTGTAAGGCGAGCAAACTGAAGTATCGCCGGCGCAGGTAAAAATACATGGGAATAACGATGAGAAAAAAGAAGGTGTTCAAAAACGTCCACTGCCACGGCTTAAGGGCAAGAATCCGCTCGTAAATCCCTGCGTTCTCGCGCCGCAGGGTCTTTGCGTCAAGATATACCGCGTAGAGAACAAGCAGAAAAAGTATCACACCGCCCATGGAGTCACCTCGTGCAACCGCGGCTCTGCGTGACTGTTGTGTCTAGGCACAAACATAAACTCCGCAATCCTAATACTCATCAAGATGATTGAATTCGGCGTTCTCAAGCCAGACCTGGGGCTGGCTGACAAAGACGATAATATGCTCGAGGAGAAAATAATGTTTCTTCTCCTCCTCGGCAATGGCAAGCAGCATATCCTTCAGGGAAGCATCCGCTACCCCTTGAGCTTGGGCGAGGTAGAATTCCCTGCTCTTTTCTTCCAGTTTCTGAGCGGCCTGGTACATATCCAATTGCTTTGGTTCTAAAGGCGCATCGGAAACCTCTGGTTTCATTTCTGCAAAGATTCTCTTGGCGTCCGCAAGGATGGCCGAGGCCTGAAGACGGGCCGTATGGTTTTCTTTGAGCCGCTCAAAAATATGATAATGCTTATTCTCCTCGTCCGCGAGCCAGGTAAGTATGGTTTTAAGGCCATTATTGCGCGTGCGGCTGGCTATCTGGAGGTAATAAGCCCGGCCTTCCTGTTCAATCTGCATAGCAAGAGCAAAAATATCCATGGCTCACCTCCGTTACCCTCTGCGGGGCCGCAATTATCTCTTTCGGCCCGGGGGGCCGAAACACTGGTTACGATTCAAGAGCTAAAGGCTTATACACGCCATCCAGGCTCGCGAGATAGTATAAGGAGAAATTCCTGAAAAAAACCGCGAAGGGCAGATTGATGCTCATTCCCAGTAAAATGATTCCCGCAAAAAAAGGAATGCCGACAATGACCGCGTAGGCTATGTAGAGCAGATTTGCTTTTAAGGCCAGCCCGATCAGAAGGTACGGCAATCCAAAAAGGAGGGCGGCGGCAAGCAGGATAAGAATCAGAAATGCGATGCCGACTATCCCGGCCGCGATAAGAGTAGCGATGCCTAACCCCATGAGTATGATAATGTACAGCAGGAGTTCTTTTCGGTTGCTACGGCCTAACTGCATGAATTTTCGCCACCCCTGTATGAAAGTACAATGCTCGATGGCCATGATCGAAACCACAAAGTGTTCGATATAGGTGAAAATAATCGCCCAGATGATGGCCCCGGTAAGCAGCACAAGGCCCGGCCAGACAAATACGTTTAAAACAACAGCCACGGACAATTGCGGTGAAGGGCCAAATAATCCTGACGCGGCAGCTGCGGCCAACCCCCAACCCACGGTCAAGACGATGAACAACAGCACCCCGAATCCGGAGGCGAGTAGAAACCAGAAGTACGATTGGCCTTCTCTGCGAAAGCGCTGAAACGGCTCAATGACCGAGGCATCATTGGCAACCATGGCGTTAAACCAGACAAATTTAAAACGGGCGTTAACCCAGGTAAGAAAGATAAGGAATCCTGCCACCAAAAGTCCGACGAGCAGCGCAAGCCCAAGCCCGAGGCTGGTGTAAGCGCTCCTGGCCAGCGGGCAGACCGGCTTGTCCAGTTGTCCGCTTGCTTGAACAGCCGGGACTATCTGGATGAGGGGGCTTACGCCGAACGCGGACATAGCCTGCGCGCTGGTATTCTGGGGACGCCGACCGGAAAAATTGCCATAGTTACCGCCGCCACCTCCTCCCCCGCCCAAGGCGCCAGCCAAGGAAGCGATCAGAATAAGAAAAAACCATTTTTTCAAAGAAAAGGGTTTAAATAAAACCTGTATGGTTCGGTTGAAACTCAACCGGATTAAAGTATCCAGCGGCGCTTGTCGCATAATCTCATCCTCCCATGAGGCAGCTTAAGCCGCCTCAACCCTCCTGCGCGGCAAGGTAAAAATAAATAAAGAGCCCTTCTGGTCGCCCTCTGATTCCGCCCAAATATTTCCCTTGTGATTTTGTACTATTTCCCAGCAGATGGCCAGCCCAAGGCCGGTACCGCCGGTCTTCCTACCCCAGGCCCGGTCCAGCTGTTCAAAAGAATGAAATAACTTAGGTATATCCTCCCCGGGTATGCCGATTCCGCTATCCCTGACCGATACCTGCACGCAATCGTCAAGGCAAGCGGTGCTGATAAGTATCTGGCCTTTATCGGTAAACTTAATGGCGTTATCGACCAGATTTTCCATCATCTGGAATATCCGGTCTCGGTCAAACTGAACCGCGGGCAGGTTAGGATCGAGCTTCAGGCTAAACTCTAAACCTTTTCGCTGGGACAGCGGAAGCATGAGTTCGTGAATTTTGGCTACGACCTCATTGAGATTGTTCTCCTGTGGGTGAAACTTCATAGAACCTGACTCAAGCTGCTGGAAATCGAGAACGTCGTTGATAAGGCGGTTAAGCCGCTCGACGTTGCGCTGGGCGGTAGTTAAAAAATCTTTCTGCTGGTCACCCAGGACTCCTGCCCATTCATCCATCACCAGGTTGATGCTGGCCTTGATCGCCGCCAGGGGTGTCCTGAGCTCATGGGATACGACTGAAGTCAATTTTGATTTAAATTCCATGGCTTCGCGCAAATGCTGTTCTGCCTGTTTGCGCTCGGTAATATCCCGGAAAATCCCCTGGATGATCGGCTCGCCGCTGACCTCGGTCAATGAAGACATGAGGTGCACCTGGCGGACCTGGCCGGACTTGGTGACAATCTCGATATCCTCTGAAATTCCGCCTTTTATGACGACATCGTTTTTAAAAACATCGGCGTAGTGCTGCGCCTTCTCGGGCGGGTGCAGTAACGTCTGATGCGCTCCCACCAGCTCCTGGCGCGGCCGCTCAAACAACTCCTCGGCGGCTTTGTTGCAATGGATGATATTGCCGGTGCCGGGGTTAGCCCAGACAATAGCATCCTTGGCGTTTTCAAACAGAAGGCGGAAGCGTTTTTCGCTCTTATGCAATTCCTCGGTACGCTCCTGCACCATGTCCTCGAGATTGTGCCGGTGCCGCACCAATTCTTTTTCCACCACCATCCGCTGTAAAACCTCATTCTTAAGCTCATCGGTGGTTTTCTGCAGTTCCAGGTAATACTGGTGCAGCTCATCGGTCATAGTATTAAATACCGTGGCCAGCTCCCCTATCTCATCCCTTCCGGCAGGCTCAATGTGCTTTTCAAAAGTTTTACGGGATATAATATATTTAATCACCTCCAGCAGCCGCGACAGGGGCGTGATGACGATCCTGGCGATGCTTTGATAAAATAGAAATACACTGATGACCAACGCCGCCAGCAGCAATCCCAGACTCATAAACTGCATGCGCCGCACGGGGGCATTTACCGTTCTCTGAGGAATACCGATATGCACCGCTCCGATAGGCTCATCCTGCCAGATGAGCGGAACCAGCGACTCATAATAACGGCCGATAGCCAGGGTGGTGTTATGTGCCATGCCTGCCTGATAGAAATCGCGGTAGGCGCCCCGGTCAATATACTCGCGCAGGCGGCCGGATTCGGTGTGGTATATAATACGGCCTTCGGCGTCGGTGATAAAACAGTAACTTATGCCGGGATGATCGGCGATGATGCCGGAAAGATAGGTGTTCATTTCGGCAAAACTATCAAGAGGAAAATACCGTAAGTTCTTGTAGATGAGCCGGCGTATGTCCTGGCCGAGGGTATAGGACTTCTCCTCCAGAGCCAAGCGGTAGGCGCGCTGGAAGGAAACGATAAGCATGAAGGAGTGAGCCGTAACGGTAAAGATGAGGATAAAAAACAATACCGCGGAAAGTTTTACCTTAACACTGATAGTTGGTTTCTTGCGGCTCTGGCTCATGGGACAATATCATCTCCGGCAAGTTCGATATACTCGACCGGCACCTGTATGCCGAACTGAGCGGCTTTGCCCAAATCAAACGCGAACCCGCATTCCTTCGGCCATTCCGGAAGAATCTGGGCAATGGGTATACCTTCAAACAGTTCCTTTACCATGCGCGCTGCCTGTTTACCCATGCTTATATGAGAGGGGTATATCACCATGGTCGCGCCCCAGCCCAGCATCACGTCGTTTCTGCCCAGGCCCACGAGCGGTTTGGTCGCGTTAGCAGAGACTATTCGGGCAAAATACTCCTGAATCCCCATCTGGTCGTTGGGGCTGACAAAAACGTCGACGAGAGGATCAAGCTCTTTGACAAAATCTCTGGCGAGTTCGGCCATCTCTTGGCTGCCCGCGGCGCCGGTCACCAGCGGAACCTCCCGGAAAAACACGCTTACATCGCTCAATTCAGGGTCGCTCGCGAACAGTTCTTCTATCCAGCGCCGGTAACTCAAAGACTGCGGCATGGCGGCATAAATCAGACCGATTTTTTTTGCTTGGGGCATCAACTCCCTAATAAATTTAAACCGGGACCGAACCGGGACAGGATAGGAAACACCGGTAAAATTGTATTTGGGGGGGCTGGAAAAATCTTCAATGACCCCTAAACCCACCGGATCGGTTACGCAAGCAAAAACAAAATTCTGCTCTGATTTCCCCAAGGCGACATTTTTAGCAGCGAGAGTCATAACCGTACCGTTGGTGACAATAACGTCATAATCTTTTTCGAGCTGTTCACGTAAAAGCGATTCGCCTCCGGCCAGATCGTTTTCAATGGAAATAGAAGTTACCTCTAGATTCTTACCCGCCGCGTATCCCCAGTTTTTCAGGCTCTCTACTAACGCCAGGCGCGCGGTCTGGTAGGGCTCTCCGGTCTGAGAATCGTCGATGAGCAGGCGAAAGACACGAGCCGGCTGTTGTACCGGCGCCTCAGGAACCTGCGTTGGGCTCAAAGGAGCAGCGGCGTGGTCGGAACTGTGCGACGGCGATGGTGAGCAGGAAACCCCAAGCGCAAGGCACATACATGCCGCTATTTGTCTTACCCGCGCTATCGAGCCCGGCTGGTTACGCATGTATTTATATTGTATCACAGCAGGGAAATATAAAAAATGTAAATCCCATGGGCAAAGCTCATGTTCAGAATAACGGTAACGTTAAAAAATCAAATATTAAAAATCAACCCTCCTCAATTCCTCCGGCTTCGCCGGGGGAATTGACCTCGGCCTAATCCCTCGACTTCGCCCTTCGACGCGCTCCCCTTGCTCAGGACGACCCTGAGCTTGCCAAAGGGTTAGCTCGGGATGGTTCGAGGCAATGG
>CAYNSZ010000069.1:2766-7081 GCA_964400075.1 uncultured Planctomycetia bacterium | reverse complement strand
GGCTCGCATGATGGACGCCTTCAAAAGCAGATGTAGGCCCATTTGATTGTTCCGCTCGGACATTGAACCACCGAAGCAATACTATAATACCCACGAGCAGATACACGGAAACAATAAAAACATCCTGATAAATAAAAGCTGAGCTGTTACTTCTCGAAAGGCCGTCATCGCATGAACCAGCAAGAGTATTAAAAGGCCTGATGATTGCTGAAACATACAATTGTTCCAAGCAATAGGGAAGCTTTCCGTCGGGCTCGATGAGTAGATACCGCGGGTCCAGTGCTGCCGCGTCTCGATCGTTGCCTTTGGTTATCATCAGTTCCAGCAAATCATGCTGTTCGTTGACGCCCAGGTAAACCGCAAGGATCTGTTTCTGGTTGTTTATTTTGAAAAATACCGGCACTTCTGATTCGTAAGCGCTAAAGCCCTCGATATCCTTGCTAAAGATCAACCGTTGATTATTTCCCACGGTAAGATACACATTGTTATCGCCTTCCTCCTGTGGCAAAGAAAGACCAAGGGGAGTCTCTCCGGTTAAATCGATATAGTGGTCGGCTAATCCCTTTCGCCGCTGTCCTTTCTGAATGGAAATATAGCGCTCAATCCAGTCCACGATAGCCGGAACAAAACTTCGGTTATCCTGTAAGGCAAGCGTATAGGTACGGCCACCCACAGCATCGCGCGCGCCAAAATCCATTCCAAAGACTCCTAGTAAAACACAACAGGCTGCTACGGCCAGGAAAGTGGATAAACCTGCACTCTCGCTTGTCTTGGGTGAAACGATGTTTTTTGCACCCTGTGGGGCCCCATGCCTTGGACGCATGCCCTCGCGCAGGCTCATCCATAAGGAATAAAGGCTGGCGTTGTAAATACGCGGCTCATCCACGAAATCATCATGCCCTCGCGCGGTCCAGCCGCTCGCAACCAAAGTCTTAGACTTATCAGGCTGGAGGTGGTACAACGTCCAATGGACAACGCACTGCCCAGGCACCCATTTGACCTCTACATCAAAGGCCCTTTCTTGTAACTGAACCAGCATCTGCGCCAAGGCATTATCAAGGGATTCTTCCAATCCTCTGCCCGCAGCCAGCGCAACTTTTTCCTGCAAAACTCTTTCCAAAAGCATGTCACACAAAGCGGTGCGGGAAGCCAGCATCAATGAATATTCTTGAGAAGGCGCAACGATTTCTGTATCCGGATAGGGAATCGTGGGTAACGTTCTCGCGGGCACTATGAACCGCCAGGCTTCAGCCGCTCGGTTTGCCGCGCGTTGTATCTGAGATAGGGATGAAAGAAACTCCCCCTCATCGCTGCCGGATGAATCAAGCGCAAGTGGTAAACCTTTCTCCAGCACCGTACAACAGGGTATCCGTTGCCGGGTCAGGTTGAGGGCAACTGCTACCACCCCAGCCAGCGCCGCACGACCAAACCCTCTGGAACTAACCAAGCCAAGAACATCATACAGCACACCGGACGATACCTGACCGCCATTATCACGCCCAAGCAGTTTTTCTCTTGCAATATGGCTCTGGGCTAACGCTCTTGCCAGTGCTTCAATATCTTCGGCAAGACCATCCATTATGCCTGCGTCTGGAGAGCGAACTTGGCCGGCAATGCTCATATCCGCAGCGCTCTCCTGGTCTAAACTATCAACCTCAAAAAAAGCAACGTTAATCTCCATCTCCTCGATGTGTTTTAGATCGCCTCTGGTAATAACGGTAATGTCGGAATGATTTTCATAAAATCTTCTATGCAGCATTTGCGAAGCGGGGTGGCTTTCAGCATGCACTGTTAAATCCT
This sequence comes from uncultured Planctomycetia bacterium, assembly GCA_964400075.1. Classification (GTDB taxonomy): domain Bacteria; phylum Omnitrophota; class Gorgyraeia; order Duberdicusellales; family 4484-171; genus JAFGHG01. The sequence continues at coordinate 5,281 of CAYNSZ010000069.1, read as the reverse complement.
GGATACCAGATTCTTTCATTGAGCTGACTGCTGCTTCCAAGAGAGTATAACCCATACCCTCACCTCTCCATGAATCGCTCACCACAGCAAAACCTTGATTTGCGTGGTTATCAATCAAACCATACGCATATATGCCTACGGGTTGGCCTTGATAAAATCCGATAAGTGCTACTTCGGTGTCCGCGTATTCCCATGTCCTCAGAAGCATAGCCCTATCTTCACCGGCATCGCCTTGGGGAATAAGAAAACGCTGGATAAACTGGTCAATGAGCTGCATCAGGCGATAATCGCTTTTCTGCTGAGTACTTAATTGGTGGTAAGGGGTAATAATGAAATCACCTGCGCCGGAACTCGATACTGGCGAGGAGCTACTTTGTGCGATAGGGTCATCGGGAATATGACTTTGGATAAACGCTATGCGATCTTTGGCTGGGCTACGCCAAGCGGGCCGAGCCAAGCCTGCGTTTGAGGCAAAAACATGCGTAGGAAGGTTACTCAGGAAATCGAAAAGAGTTGATGCAGCCACAACGATAAATACCGCTCCCAGGAGCATTAGGGTAAGGTAGAAAACGCTGGGTGAGGCTGAATCATCATGAAAAAAGACAAGGGGTTGATTGAAAAGCTGTGCCAGGTTGCGCTCGCTATATAAATGCGCGAGTTGTTCTTTGGGCCAGCCTAATCCGTAGACAACAGTGCCTACCCTATGCCGTTGCGTAAATGCCTTAAAGCCCGGACTATCACCGGCTATTTCTAATCCCTGATGCAGCATCGAAGATTCTTCGATAATCTTTATAATAAAATCGAATAATACGTCTATCACTCCGGGAAGGACCGCCCATTCTCTTTTGATATTACGATAATACAATTCCATTTGCGCGATTTTAAAGCGGTGGATATACCGGCGCTGTGTCGTATCCTCGTTGACCACTTTGTACGAAATACTTATATAGCCCTCCAGTTTCTCCTGGCCATTCACGCGAGAAAACAAACCAATCCCTGACGGCGGCAAATATGAAAACTGCGGTAGATGCTTTGGAAGCTTGCCGTAACGCTCCTGCCAACGCGCTTGCCAGGCATGATCCTGCCGCAATTCTTCTTTCCAGGAATACAGAAACCGTTCATCGCTATCGGGGCGGAATTTACGAATGTACAGGATCTTTCGTTCGTGTTGAAGTCCAGCGGATATGCTGACGCCGCAATAGCGGCGAATTTCATCTTCAGTAAGAAAGGCATCGGGAATTACTAAATCTTCGGACCGGGGTGAAGCGCCTGCACTCGCATCGGCACCATTAAAGTATGCGCAGCATAAAACCATAAGGCCGGCAACCAACAATCCCGCGATTTCACCTATGCCAACGGTATACGAATATGAAGAATTCTCTCCCCGGTCAATCTCCTCTTCGCTTTCCTCAATAAACTCTGCAAGGCGGTTTATGATCTTTAAACGGGTCTCCTGGTGCAGATTGGTATAAATGTCCCTTACCAGAAGATCGCCACCTTCCCAACGGCTGATAACCCTTAAACTTGCTTCTTCGTATAGATCGATAAATATTACACTCGCCAGACGATCGCCGCCTTCCCAATGGACGCTGCCTACTGGTTCTTCAAACAAATAGAGAGAACCCCCAAGCAGGGATAAACCTCTATCCCAGTTTATTTTTGTCAGCGCGTCAGAACGCCACAGTGCCGGCAGTCTGATACCGTAGCGCTGTTCAACCGCGTTACGCAACTCATTTTCGATGGAGCGCGCGACCATAAGCGGCCGGCGGCTGGCACCCCCTCGAAGCTGCGCAGCGACTAATCTCAAGATCTCATCGAGTTTTTGTATTGACCAGGCCCTATCGCCGAGGCGCCAAAAATTCGAACGCATAAGCGCTGCTGTTTCGCGCGCTGAAAGCGAAAATAACCTGGCCCCGCCCACTGCGGTACAGAGCAGATTTATTCTATGCTTAGCAATCACCACTACAAAACTGAATACCATGACCAGCGCGATACATCCCACGCTGATGAACGCTAAAGCGTTGTCGTTGCCGGCTGTCGTATCATCATTGACCAGCCTGAACCGCGTATCCAAAAATCCAATGCTCATCGTGCTTCCTGCTGAATCGCCCTGGAAATGGACACGGTCAGCTTCTATCCTATCGATTATTCTGATGTCTCCTTTTGGTTTTCCGGTAATCATGTCAAGTGCCTGCACCTTGTCGCCAACTCGCCAGGCTTCTGCTTCTTGAGTAGGCGGTGAGCGGGGCTGCTGCGAAGAGTGTTTCTCTCTCCCCCTTGCCCGGTAGGGGTCAGGCAAATCCCAATGGCCGGCTATAGCGCTGAAACCGCTTAAATCAGTAAAACGGATATAGGCATAATCTAAAACCCTTATCACTCTCTCTAAATACCGGCACATGGCAGTTTCCGCATCACATTCAGCCCCCGAGACCAATCCTTCGTACGGCGTGATCAGATTTGCTATTAACAAAGTGTTCCCAGGAAGCGCTCCGGAAGCGAACTGCCGGATTCTATC
>CAYNSZ010000069.1:0-2716 GCA_964400075.1 uncultured Planctomycetia bacterium | reverse complement strand
GCAGCGAGTTCATCAGAGCGATAGGCCGCGCGCCCATGGCCAGGATATCCCGCAGAGGATACCCAATCATAAATCCCAGGAATAAACAATCCGCGGGTGTCTGCAGAGGAATTCTTTGGCGCAGCGCGCGTACCAGCTGGATAGTATGTCTGCTGAGGCCATCCATATCCCCTCTTTCAGCACTATCCAGGATGTCTGCGACCAACGGCGCATCCTGGGCAGTAAGCACTCCTCTATCGCGAAGCACTTTCCCCTCTTGGGCGAGCCTGGTCCCAACTGAAACCGGAGAATAAAGCAGATTATGCGTAAAATCAAGATTAAATTCATTCCACAATCCGTATTGCTCTAGCTCCCTACCGACAACTGAAACCTGCGGTTCAACCAGTATGAATCCTGTCTGCTGCATAAACCAGGCTGAGAGCGGGTGGGTTCCGCTGGCTAAGGCATGAATGTCTACATGGCCTGCGCGAGCCTGAATTGCATGGAGCCTCGTCCTGAAGACATCAGGGCTGGCGTAAGCTTTTCTACTGATCTCAGTAGTATTCGCGTACGCGCCCTTTACTCCCAATAGAACTGAAAGCAACGGCGGATACAATAAAGTTTCTCGAGCTACAGGCTGAAGGCGCGTATAAACCTGGCGTATAAGCTCGATTCTGCGGTCTATCTCTACCCTCAGCTCATCGCCAACTACGCTTGACGGCAATACCTGCGGGTCTTCGGACGCAAAATCGACGTGCGTGATGCGGCTGGGACCAAAGGTAAAAGACTGGACCGGCGTAGCAGCCGGAGCCTCTGTACTTACTGGCTTACCTGCTGCTACCCAGTGGCTCTCTGGGCCTCTACCTTTGCCTTTTGCGAACATTACCTGAGGCGTAGCAAAGGGGTGTGTGGCTTGAACCGGGAAAGGCCTACTTCTGGCTGCTACGGGAGCCAACGCAAGCCGCTGACGCTGGATGAAGAGCATAGCAAGCAAAACTAGCACAAGAACAATGAGGCCTAATTGCAGATGGATTGAAACGCTCTCGTCTGTATCGCCAAAAACAGCACTCAAACCAGGAATCATACTGCGCGGCCCTACGCGGATAACGTTCTCCTGTTTATCTATAAGAAAGACCAGGTCAGCCTCTGCACTGACCACTACATGTCTGCCAGAAGTTTGTAAGCTATGCATGACACCGGGACCAAGATTAATAGCAAATTGCTCCACGTTCCGAAGATGAAAGCCTCCTAAATAATCACCTAAGGCCTGCCCGCTTAAAGCGGGGTCAAGCTCTATAGCGTTAATCATCTCGGCGTCAGCTGCGCCGGTCATAAAGCGAAGAATAGAAAGAAAAGCAAAAAGGCTAATCAGCATATCAGGCGCTAATCCTCTTAAAAGCGTATAGCCACTCCTCACCTGTACGTTCATCAACAACCCATCAAAATAGCGATACCTGTCTATGTCATCTATAATGGGAAGGAGGGTGAACATGCTTCTTTGCTGCAGCAAACCTCTATCTATCCGCGCCATTTCTGCGCTGTCTAAAGCCTCCTGCCTTTTAGGGGGCGCATAATCGACCTGAGCCCTGGCAATGAGATCGGTCATCACCTTAATCCGTAACAGGTTTAAAATGTTCTCTATACTGGCAGGGAATGTAAGCGGCTTCTGTGGAGAGAAGAAATGCCTACCGTCAAAAAACCATCCCCGGCCAAAGCTTCCTACGCTCTGATAGGCAGAGGTGAGCTCTTGGAGTAATACGATTGACTCCTCGATCTCTGCGGCCGATTTATCCATTGTGGATGTTGTCCTTCTACTTGAAAAACTGCCTAAGCCCTGAGCCTGCCTATGGAATTCACACCCCGGATAGGGATAAAACCGAAACACCTCAACTGCGTCAGGAAAAGTAGAAAGCATAAGATGTGCTGTCTTAAGCGTACTCTGCCAGGTCTCGCCGGGTAAGCCTTGCATGATGAGATGACGTGCTTCAATACGTTTTGTTCGCGCAAGAAGAGTTGCATCTACAATACTCTGGACTGTCGCTCCGCTTCTTCCAATGGAATCTAACAACTCCTCATCTCCACTTTCAACGCCCAGGGATATTCGGTACATGCCTGCTGCTTTAAGAATCTCCATTAATTCATTGTCCACTGCCTCAGGTCTGGTCATAATTTTAAAGCCTATACGCAATCCTCTCGTACCTATCAGAGAAGCTATGGCAACCACTCTCTCTCGGCGCAGGGTAAAAGTATCATCACTGAATAAGAACCTTCTAAAACCCCATCCCTTTAGCTTCTCTATTTCTCCTACGACCCCCTCTGGACTCTTGTAGCGCGCGCGCCTTTGCGAAATAACGCATGAAGCGCAATATTTGCAGCTAAAAGGGCAGCCGAGGCTACTCATTATCGGCACTATCTGCTCTACGCTAATGCCTTTATATAAATCTCTATCAGAAGGATAATACCTAAAAACAAAGCAACGAAAGCCCTCAGAGATATCAGGGAAATTATCGAGTTCGTTGCTCTCTCCCTGAAATGCCGACTGGCGATATCCATTGTTTTTGACTTCTCTTCCCTCTTGTTGAGGCTTATAAGCAATGCCTTGGGTATCGTGAGCGTCTTCGCCTAACACTGCCTTTCTATAGATAAATTCCACCATTGTTTCTTCAGCAAAACCTATTGCTGCGTACTGGAACCTGCTCTCCCGCAATGTTTCTACGGGTAAAGCTGACGCGTGCGG
>CAYNSZ010000068.1:1991-7132 GCA_964400075.1 uncultured Planctomycetia bacterium | reverse complement strand
TGATAAAGGTAGCCGGCGAAATTGTGTTTTCAGCGGAAGTCGAGGAGAAGATCCATCTACACCCCCGGGTGAGAGAGGTCGCGGTCATCGGTGTCCTGGATAATTTGCGCGGCGAAGTACCCAAGGCATTTATCGTTACCCACGACCGCACCGTTATTGAAGAACAGGAATTGAAAGGTTTTCTTAAGGGGCACCTGGCGCATTTTAAAATACCGCATCATTTTTCCTTTGTCCCCGATCTTCCCAAAAACAGGACCGGAAAGATCGATAAAACCAAATTACTCTGATTACTGATAACTGATTACTGACGACTGACAACTAATAACCACAAAAAGGAGCCCATTATGATGCAGCGCGATATTCACATGAAACCCGAAGAATTGCTGTACTCACTGCAGTTTAAGCCCGGCGATTTCGGCGACATAGCCTTGGTCTGCGGCCAGCAGCACCGCGCCCAGATGTGTTTAAAATCCCTTGAAAACCACGTCAAGAACTTTACCTTCCTGGGCTATACTTTCTGGACCGGCTATGCCAGCGGCAGAAAAGTTACCGTAGGCAACGGCGGTTTTTACGCGCCTGATTCGGCGTTTGTCACGGAGCTGCTCTGCGCCGGCGGCATCAAGACCTTTATCCGGCTCGGCTCCTGCGGAGCGCTTTCAAAAGACATAAACATCGGCGACTATTGTCTGGCGACCGCGGTGTTGCGGGGGGACGGCGCCAGCCGCTACTATGTTGCGGATGATTTTACGCCGCAGGTAAACCCTGATGTCAGCGACGCACTCGGCCAGGTGTTTTCTCAGGCCGGCACTGTCCATCGCGGCGGAATCTGGACCACCGACGCCATATTCCGGGAGACCAAAGAAATAGTAAACCCATATATCCAGAAGGGAGCCATTGCCGTTGACATGGTCACTTCTCCTTTTGTGACCGTGGCAAACCTTTACCAGAGGCGCGTAGCTGCCATTTGCGCGGTTTCGGACAATCTCATCACCGGCGAGATCGGCTTTAGCGATTTTCGTTTTTTTGAAGCGGAGATGAAGATGACAGATTTGGCATTTGCAGTCGTCGATAATCTCAGTAAAGTGGAAAGCAAGTCATGAAATTCCAAATTCCAAATCTCAAAATCCAAAACTCCAATGACCAAAACGGTCTTTGTTTGGATTTTGGATTTTGGATTTTGGAATTTTAAGGGAGTGATCATGGATATCACATGGGACGCGCAGGCGAAGGCGCATTTTGACGCGGTCATTGAAAATCTTCCCCAGTTTCACCGCAGCATTGCCCAGCGGTTGGTAAAAGAAAAATCCGAGGAGCTGGCTCAAGGAAGGAACTCTGCCATAGTGCAAGACCAGGACGTCATCCCTGCATTTTTCCAGGAAGTGCCCCCGGCGTTTAAAGACATGATGAAACGGCTCTTCAATCATCTCAATATCGACTATTCACAATACGTGAGCGATTAACATGAACATAGCTGTTCTTGGCTGCGGCGCTATCGGCGGACTCATGGCAGGATATCTTACCAAGAGCGGCCGCGATGTCTCGGTGGCGGCGCGAGCGCATCAGGTGCACGCGTTACGCTCCGAGGGCATGCATATCGAGGGTGCGCAGGGTAATCACCGGGTCCCGCTTGAGGTTGATACCCGTCTGAGGCGCAAGCCGGAGTTTGCAATCTTTGCGACTAAGATAGGTGACCTGGAAGAAGTGATTAAGGAAAACAGGGCTTTGCTTGAGGGCAGCTGCGCGGTAAGCACCCAAAACGGCATCGCCGCGGATTATATCCTGCGCGATTATTTTCCTCAGGGAAAAATAATAAGCGGTATCGTCATGTTCGGGGCGACCTATGAAGCGCCGAACCGGGTGGTACATAATTTCGGCAGCCAGTTTATCGCCGGCGATTTATTCGGGGGGGCCGCTGGTGCTTGCGCCAAGTTTCAGAAAGCGCTTGAGGGGGTTTTTGAAGTAACCCTGCTCGATGATATCAAAGGCGCCAAATATCTGAAGGTGTTTATTAATTTAAATAACTGTATCCCTGCGCTGCTGGGAAAATCAATGCAGGAAGTCTTCGCGGACACAGATTTAGCAGGACTGGCCATAGCGCTTAACCGTGAAGCCTATGCAGTGGTTAAGGCAGGCGGCATTGGTCTTTGCAGTTTGCCCGATTATCCCAAAGAGCGCCTGCAGGGCCTGGTTTCCATGCCCTTTGATGAGGCGGCGCGGCTTTTTTCAAAGATCATGACCGGCTTAAGCAAGGAACCGCTCTACGGTTCAATCTTGCAAAGCATCCGGCGCGGCAAGAAGTCAGAGATTGATTACATCAACGGTGAAATCGTCTCTCTGGCCCGGGCCGGCAATACGCAGGCGCCGCTCAATGAAGCAATCATTGCCTTGGTGCATGAAGTTGAGGGGGGTAGGAAGTTTTTCTCAAAGAGCGAGTTGCTATCGCAGCTGAAAGGGGTGTTCTATGAAGTGCAGTAGCAATGAATATTTATGCGCTGACTGCGGCAGCATCAAGACGCCGTTTCCACGGATTAAGCTCACCTGTCTTGCGATTAACGGCGAATGCTACCATAATTACCGTCAGGGTGATGAACTGCTTCTGGGCGATTTTACCCATCCGCCCAAGCATTTCTGCCTGGGCCTTGCCCACGCTGCTTTTCCGGTTGCCTATGCCTTAAGCTTTGGCGCGCGGTTTCGCTTCATGGAAAACCAGCGCTCGCTCAAAGTGACCTGTCCTGACGGCGGCAAGGCTGAGTTTCTGGTCGAGGTGCTTGATAAAGAAGGCAATGTAGAGTTCGTTCCCAAAGACCCTGCGTTTAAAGGCCCTGATCCCAAAGACATGGAGATAGAAGTGGTCCAAGCCAAAGGCCACTGCGCCTATAAGTACAAGGTCGGCGATACCTGGCAGGTTAGGGGGCTTCGCTGTATCGACGGCTTCTGCGGCGCGGCTTGGCATACCGCATTTCCCGCGCTGTTCGCGCTTAATTTCGGGGCTAAGTTTTTCTTTATGGAAAATCCTGATTCAATTAACACCGTGGCTTGTCCTGACGGCGGCAACATTGTGTTTAAGGTCAGCCGTAAAAAATCAAATGAAACTTAGACTTACTTTGTAAGTCTTTAGTTGAATTTGACCCTTGACATCTACTTTGATGAATTATTAAGGCAAATGTCAAGGGTTCAATTCCGACAGACAACTTATGTTCGCAAGTATGCTCCATAAGTTGTGTCGTCATTGAAGGAGTATAAATGAAGCGAGTAGTCATAACAGGCATTGGCATAATCTCGGCGGCCGGCGAAGACAAGAACGAATTCTATCACAACCTCATTGAGGGCAAGCCCTGTATCGAGCGGGTCGAGAACTTCGACGTGAGCCTGTTTGTCTCAAAAATAGCCTCACAGGATTTAGGTTTTGACCCGCTTAAATTCGGCATTGCTGACCATGGCCGCATGGACCGTTACGTGCAGTTTGGCATCGCGGCGGCGAAACAGGCGGTGGAAGACGCAAACCTTAATTTCAGCGAGTTCAACCGGCGCCGCTGCGGGGTGGTACTGGCAAATGCCATCTGCGGGACCCGGTTTATGGAGGAAGAGTTTCTGCTGGTGACCGACTGGGGTAAAAAACCCATTGATCCCCGAAAGGGGAGGCCTTACCTCTATGATGCGGCTATGTTTAATACTCCCAGCGCCGAGGTCAGCGCCCTCTACGGCACCCAGGGCATAAACTGTACTATTTCAACCGGCTGCACCGCAGGCACCGATTCCCTGGGTTTTGCCTTTGAGCTCATACGCGATGGCCGGCAGGACCTGGTTATTGCCGGCGCCTCTGAAGCGCCGGTTACGCCAATCACTTTTGGCGCCTTTGACGTGGTCAATGTCCTGGCAAAGAATAACGATGAACCGCATAAGGCTTCCCGGCCCTTTGACAATAAGCGCAACGGCTTTGTCATCAGCGAGGCCGCCGGCATACTGATACTTGAGGAGTTGGAACACGCCCGCAGTCGCGGAGCGCATATTTATGCGGAAGTGCTCGGCTACGGCACAAGCTGCAACGCTTTTCACATGACCGATTTGCCTGAAAACGGCGAGCCTATGGCCAGGAGCATTGAGACGGCTATTGCCGAGGCCGGCATCAGCAAGCAGGATATTGATTATATCAGCGCCCACGGTTCATCCACCAGGCAAAACGATATCTTTGAGACCGACGCCTACAAGCAGGTATTCGGCGACCACGCCTACAAAGTACCTATAAGCTCGGTAAAATCCATGATCGGCCATCCCCTGGCAGCAGCCAATGCCGTTGAAAGCGTGCTCTGCTGTATGATTTTTAAAGGAGGATATCTGCCGCCGACCATCAATCAGGAGGAACCTGACCCCAAGTGCGACCTGGATTACATCCCCAATGTCAAACGGGAGCGCATGCCCAAGTATATTCTAAAGACCAGCAGCGGATTTTCAGGTATTCATTCATCTATTATATTTAAGCGATACGCGGATTAACGCAAATAAATTTGCGGCTATCTGCCTGTAATCCGCGCTCATTTGCGTTTAGTAACGAAGGAGCCGGCCGTGAAAAAGATTGGTAGCCAACTTTTATTTTTTACCTTATCCGTGAGCGTAACCGTATATTTTTCCAATGTTTTTGCGCAAGAAAATTGGCTGGAAACAATACGAGAGAGAAGGCTTGAAAGAAGACAACAGCGCAGCGATAGGTTGCAAAAAGCAAATATAGTTACGCCCGGTGAACATATTTTTTCGATCCAACATGAAGGGTTAGAAAGAGAATATAAAGTATATGTCCCGGTAAATTATAATAGAAACGTTTCCACGCCAGTAGTTATTTTTCTCCATGGCGGCGGGGGTAGTGTAAAAGAAGCATATAAAGAAGGCATGGATAAAATGTCTGATAAATTCGGATTTATTTTAGCGATACCTGCCGGAATGGGCAAAAAGGTGTTGGGCAAAACAATCGGTTCGTGGAATTCCGGGAATTGGAGTGGCTCGGTCAAACTTACTCCGGTTTCCTGCTGCGGGTATGCCGGCGACAATACTATTAACGATGTTGGTTTTATTTCAGTAATGATTGATGAGATCAAGAAGAATTATGCCGTTGACGAAAAAAGAATCTACGCTACAGGAATTTCAAA
>CAYNSZ010000068.1:0-1981 GCA_964400075.1 uncultured Planctomycetia bacterium | reverse complement strand
GCATGATGTCTTACCGATTAGCCTGCGAACTTTCAGATAAAATTGCGGCGGTTGCGCCCGTAGCTCCTCCTTTTGTGCCGGAGGTTTGCGATAGTTCTCCCAGGCCCATTTCAGTAATCCATGTTCATGGTACAGCCGACCCTTGTGCGCTTTATGAGGGCGGTTACTGCGATAATTGTTTGGGCAAACCCATTAGCGCCCAGTCAGCAAAAGATATGATTAATTCCTGGGTTGTACGAAACAGGTGTGCAGATGAGCCTAAAATTGTTTACAATAAAGGCAATGCAAAATGCGTAAGCTATTCCCAATGTGGGCAAGGAGTCGAAGTTGAGTTTTGCACCATTGCCGGTGGCGGTCATACTTGGCCGAGCGGGACACAGTATTTGCCGGCAAAAGTGATAGGTCCCGTTTCTTATGATATTTCTTTCGACCAAATATGGGAATTCTTTAAGCGGCATAGCTTGGATGAGAAATACGTTGTAATAGACAGGGAGTAATATATGACTGAAAGAGTGGCAATAACAGGAGTGGGCGTGGTATCGCCCTGCGGCCTTAAAAAAGAAACCTTCTGGGCGAATCTGAAGCGGGGGGAGTCTTTCATCGACGAGGTGAACCGCTTTGACGCTTCGCTCTATCCTTCCCGTATCGCCGGCCAGGTGCATGAGCTCGACTGTTATACGCATCTTTCCGGCAGGCTGATTAAAAAAATAGACGTGTTTTCCCACATGGCCCTGGTTGCCAGTGAACAGGCGCTCCAGGATTCAAAGGTCGAGCTTGATAAGGTTGATAAAAACCGCATCGGCGTTTTCATGGGTAATGCCCTGGGAGGCTGGCTCTTTGCCGAGACCGAGCTGCGCGACCTCTACCTCGAAGGCCGGGAAGGCATATCGCCGTATATGGCTTCCGCTTGGTTTCCGGCAGCGCCGCAAGGCCAGGTTACCATCTATTACGGCTTTAAAGGTTACAGCAAGACCGTTGTCTGCGACCGGGCTTCCAGCGCCCTGGCGCTCTGGTACGCGGCTAAGACCGTAGCCGAAGGCAAAAATGACTATGTCCTGGCAGGCGGGATGGAGGCGCCCATAACCCCCTACGCGCTTTTATGCGCCAATTCCCGCGGCGGCCTTTCTAAAAACAACCTCAACCCTAAACGCGCCTACCGGCCGTATGATTTGTACCGCGACGGCTTTGTGATTGGCGAGGGTTCAGGCATGGTGATTATGGAAAAAGAATCACAGGCCCGGACGCGCAACGCTCCCTTGTACGGTTTTTTAAAAGGAGTCGGTTTTGCTTCAGACGGCTATCACTACCAGCGTTACCGGCCCGATTCAAGCAGCCTGGAATACGCGCTTGAAGAGTGTTTGCGTGACGCCGGCTGGAGTAAACAATCAGTTGATTATATTTGCCTTGATGCCGAAGCTTCCGAATTAGGCGATTTTCTCGAGATCCAGGCGATTAAAAATGTCTTCGGCAAGGCTATGGATGCCATTGCTCTGAGCGCGCCCAAAAGCATGTACGGTAACCTTTTGGGCGCGCAGACCGCGCTTGATTTGATCGTGACCTTGGCTACTATGAAACAGGCAACAATTTTTCCGACTATTAATTATGAGATGTCTGATCCGCACTGCGAATTTGATTGTACGCCTAATCAGCCGCGGGAACGCACCGTAGGCAAAGCCCTTATCATTGCCAGGGGCAGGGGCGGAATCCATGTGGTCTTGGCAGTAGAACGAGCATAAACCGCTTCATCGGCAAAAAAAGGAGGAGTGTATGGCAAGCCTTCTGATATCTATGGTCGTGGTCGGTTTTTGGTCTGCCCTGGCTCTGGCCGGGTTTACTTTCTGGATATGGATGCTGATCGACTGCCTGAAGAAGGATTTTAAGGATTCTAACGAGCGCATCATCTGGGTGGTGGTCATTGTGCTCTGTAATCTGGTCGGGGCAATCATATATTTTTTTGTGGGCAGGAAAAAATGAGAACTGT
>CAYNSZ010000067.1:2603-7201 GCA_964400075.1 uncultured Planctomycetia bacterium | reverse complement strand
CAGACAATGAACTTACTGCCGCCGCTGGCTCCGTTTTCGCTGACGCTTCGGGCAGGCTGTCCAGCCATAATCCGGCTCATGGTATAAGTCATCTGCCGGGCAGGTACCTGGGCATTACCCCAGCCCCAGACATAAAAACTTAAACTGATGAGTAAAGAACCTGCTGCCAGGGCAACGGTCCCTTCCATCGCAGCCTGCGCTTTTTTGCTTCGTAAAAATATAAACATAATGAACCTCACCGAGCTTTACCCGGAGTTAATCGCCCGCTTTCACCCAACCCCAGGCGATTAATTCACCGCCCCTAATCCGCGGCCGCCGCCGTAACCTCTTCCCTGCGGCACTTTCATGCTGTCACCTATCTCATAGAGCATGAACTCACCTACTCCCGCGGCGCGTGAAGAACTGGTGGCAGGGCCGGAAGTCGTAACTGCAAGGGTCTCGGCGCTAAAGGTTAAATACTCCGGGGCAATACCGCCGCTTCCGCCTTCCACCTCGTACTCGTTAAAAAAAGTCATGGCTGGAGGAGAATTGATGGCGACATAGAGTTTACCCTCAGGGCTCTCTCCTGAACCGGTTACATCGCCGATTGCCCACATGGCAAAGCCGGCGCCGCTGTGGGCGGTTTTGCTGTCAATAATCGGCTGGTTAATATCAATGATGCGCCGGTCATCCCACATGCCGTAGCCGATACACTCGTTATCATCATGGGCTTTCTTAAGGGCTCTTCTGAATGATTCCATGAGGATAAACTGGTCGACATTGGCACGCGCCAAAAATAAAGCCATGGTGCCGATAGCCATGATAACCAGCCCCCCTAAAATGCCCATCTCCACTAACGCCTGCGCTTTTTTCATCTTGTATAACATCACTGCCTACTCTTTTTAAAAAAACCTTAGTCAGGCTTTGGTTGATTCGGATCAGACCATTCCTCGCGCTGAAGCTCAGGATAACTCGGTGTCGGCGGCGACTTGGCTGAATCCTGAACGTGCATGGCTGCCTCTTTATGCTTCATGATCTGTTTCGGCACCGGCTGGGAATAGGTAAGAGACCAATCGCTTTGACTGGAGCTCCTCTGGACCGTACCGCCCACTGCGTCAAAGCGGTCAGCGCTACCGCTTGAGCCGCCGACAGTATAGGTCTGTTCCGGCCACTCAAGGCCTATGGCATGGCCGATAGTGCGGTCGCTCTCGTCTTTCACCCGTCCTTCGATGTGCCGGCGCAGGAAAAGCTGAATGCCGGTTAAAAATAAAAGACCAATGATAATAACTATACCGTATTCAAGAATGGCATTTGCTTTTCTCATTATCGCATCATTTCCCCTATTGCGTCAATATCTCAACAGCCCAACCCGGCGCTGCGCCGGAACTTATGGTCTCAGAAGTCAGAGTATTAACTGTCGGCGCATAGGAAGACTGGCTATAATCTTGCCGTCCGCCAGGACCGACATAATCAGGGTCCGGGTCGGAATCAATATCCGCGGGGTCAACGATATCAGTGCCCGCGTCAATAGAGGTAGCGAATTCGAACTGGCGCACATCGCCCCTATCCCCGGCACCGTCACCGTCAGTATCTTCACCTTCGACTCTTTCCGCAAGCACCTGGAGTTCTTCAGCTTCGGCAAGGCCAAGCTCCGCGCCCCAGCCGCCGTCTCCGATCCCAGGCTCATTGCCAAGAATGGTAGCAATAGCCGCCTCGCCCAAGGCGGAAGTAAGGATATCGCCCTCAACATCCCGAAGGGCGCATTCAGCTCCAAAGCAGGGCGGACGCGGCGGATACGGCAATTCAGCGGCAGCATTGATGGTAAAACTGTCTCCGCGCGAGGCAGAAGTAAAAGTTATTTGATGGCCCTTCTTATTTTCCCAGATGAAACTCATCCTGGACTTATGCGCGCTGCCATGGCCGGCATCAGTGGTGTAATCGCCGCTGGTAGGACCAGCCTTATCAATCTCTTCCTTAAGGCGGCCCTGGAGCGCCCGGTTCATGTAGTTATGCATGATGATGAGCACTCCGACCGTGATCACCACGATCATCGAGTATTCCAACACTGTCTGGGCTCTGCGGGATTTCAAACCTGTATTTATTTTTAGCACTATGCTCATAACCTTATCGCCTGCTTATGCACGCTACGCAAACTTCGCTTGATAGCGATAACCTCCTTTTTCTGCTTCATCAACCGGCTGCGATCTTATCACGGCCAGCTCCACCAGACCGGCCGCAGCTTGCGCAGTTCAGAACTGCTGGCTGAGCCGGAACTTACGGTAATCCTGGTTGGATTATTCAGGCCGGCGGTGCGCAATTCAAAATAAAAGGATTGCCAAGAATGGCGTTCATGACCGTTGGTAAGGCCCAGGGCATACTGGTCTCCCAGCTGGTCTCCGGCTGCCTGTAATTGGCCCATCATGCTCCGCTTGAGGTAGTTCTGGATAAACAGCAACGCTCCCACGGTCAGCACGATGAGAAAGACATAGGCAATAGTTGCCTCGGCCTTATGACGCGTATGCCTTCCCCCTATCCTTGACAGCTTCACTACAGCCTCCTTTAGCTTAAAGCCCGGCCCAACCGCACGCACCGAACCGTTAAGATTTCCAGAAAGGCCCGGTAGCGTGCCAGGGGTTATTCGGGCCACACTTCTTCTTCTAACGGCCGCAGCCTTCTCAGTTCGTTCTGCTCTCTTTCGCCGCCGGTAAGCGTGGTCTCCTTTAAGCTACCGACGCCTCTTTGCTCGAGCTCAACGATCTTGGCGGCGGTGGTAAGCGTGGTCGTATTCCTGAAGGTCAAACCTGGGGAATACTGGTCTCCTATCTGGTCGCCGATCTTCTGCAATCTTCCCTGCATGCTGCGTTTTAAATAGTTCTGCATGTAGAGAAGCGAACCGACCACGACCGCGATAAGGAGCGCGTATTCCAACGTACTCTGCGCTTTTACCATCTTAATTAACACTGCTACACCTCCTTCTCAATTAGGCTCTTCCAATACCGCGTGCGTCAGGCATTACTGTACGGTTACCGACTTGAAACTTGACGATTCAGTTTCATTGTAGGTGAACGGCTCCTGAGGATTGCTGTAATCTTCGATGAATTCACGGAACGAAGTCTGGTCGGTGGTTGTCTTGTCGGTCATGATGCCGTGCCATTGCAGGGTGGTTCCGCCGGTGGCGCTGATAAAATCATTGGCGGCATCATAAACTCTTGCCTGCAGCGCGCGCTTGACGTAGTTTTGTACGCCCATGGCTGCCGCTACCACCAAGGCGAATAGAATCGCGTATTCGGCGGTAGCCTGTGCTTTTTTAAGCTTCATTAACATCTTTAACACCTCCTTTTCCTAAACGTTTGCTTTAATCCTCACGGTTTCAAAGCCTTGCCCGGCGCTTAATGAGAGTTGCGCATGGCATCGCTTGTTCCTGCCTGAGAAGCGAAGCTCGACGTCCTTTCCTGCATCAGCGTGGTTGAATCGTCAAACATTTTGTTGACGGCGTTGGTAATCGGCCCCTTTGCTGCCGCGATCACCGCAACGATAATTGCCGAAAGGACAATTATGTACTCCAAAATGCTCTGCGCTTTTCTTACCATTTCCTTTCACCTCCTCCCGGTTAACCCGATGCTTTTGTTTTCCCCTCTATTAATAATTCAGGTTCCCTGAAACCTCCCGCGCAAGGAGCCCTTCGGCATCGCCGAACATGCGGTGGACCGCCCTGCTGACCGGCCCCACCGAGGCGATAATCACGGCGATGGTTATTGCCGTAAGGGTGATGATGTACTCAAGGCTGCTCTGGGACTTTCGGGCTGACACTGCTTTTTTCATCGTCTCACCAAATACCTTTTACCGGATCGGTCAAATCCCGTTTTACATGATGAAACCGGGCATGAATCGAATGATAGATATAACTTGCCATGGCTGCCAGCGAAGCTGAAATAATCAGCATGAGCAAGGTATAGTCGAGAAATGTCTGGGCTTTACTTTTTTTGCGTCTCATGGTATTTCCCTTATTGGACCGGAGCCGGATTATCAGCGTACCACTGGGCTGATTGAGCGCTCATGTCCGGCGTGGTTCCGGTGTAGTCGCGGTGAACCAGCTCGTTGTTCTTGGCGCTTATCTGGTCAAGAGCATTGGCATACCCCAGAGCGTTAACCCGTCCCGGCTGCACCCCTAAATGGGCAAAGGTATGCGCCACAATTGCCACTACAATAGCCGTCAAAACTATCAGGTATTCCAACAAACTTTGGGCTTTCGCTGTTTTACGCATAGGTTCCCTCGCTTATCGCTGGCTTTCGTTCAATTCCTGGCGCAGGTGCCTGAAGCGCACGCTCATGGCCCGCTCCACGTACAAAACCATCGCTCCCACCGCGGCTGAAGCAATAACTACCAGCATGGCGTATTCCATGATGCTCTGGGCTTTCGTATGTTTTAATCTCCGTATCATATAGTATTCCTTGTTCTGCTTACTGCTGCGGCTGGCCCTGGCTGCCTTCGCCTTCGATACATTCTGTCCCGTAGTAATCCTGACAATACCCCTGGGCGTTCAAATCGCGGTCAACCGGTGTAACATCCGGGTTCCACTGCGGAATATCCGGCCAAGCAACAGCATTGTTAGGGCCGA